>JANNKI010000605.1:0-10037 GCA_031396225.1 bacterium
CATGCACCGGGGGACCACAGTGCATCAAGCGGACGGACCACGCGCGAGGGGATGATGGGATGGGGTTTCGCGGGAAGGTTCGTGCCGACCGATGGCCGGTGTTCCACCGGTGGTATTCGGTTCGGCGGCCGCGTTTCTCGAGGAGAAATGGTCGGGGCGAGAGGATTTGAACCTCCGACCCCCTGGTCCCGAACCAGGTGCTCTACCAGGCTGAGCCACGCCCCGACGCGAATGTGCTGCCGTGCCCGCAGGGTGGCTGCGGAACGCGGCACCCTAGCATAGCGCGAACGCCCCCCCCAAGACCCGCGCACGCGGTCGCCGGGTCCGCGAGGCGCTCACGGCACGAGTCCCCACGACTGCATGTCGGCGCGCAGCGTGTGATCGGTGAGTTCCAGCTGCAGCGGTGTCACGGACACATGCCCGGCGTTCACGCAGTGGAAGTCCGTGCCCTCGTCCGGGCGCCAGACGGGGTCCTCGCCGCCGATCCAGAAGTAGTCCTTCCCGCGCGGATCCACCTTGCGAACGAGCGTGTCCTCGTAGACGCGCGTGCCGAGCCGCGTGATGCGCACGCCGAGCAGCTGCGCAGCCGGCAGGAACGGGATGTTGATGTTGAGCAGCAACCGCCGCGTCAGGCCGCGCTCGAGCACCTGGCGCACGATGTGGCCCACGACATCTGCGGGCTCGCTGAAGTCGGTGGGCTGGCGCGTGACCAGGGAGGCGGCGATGCCGGGCACGCCCTGGAGGACGCCCTCGATGGCCGCGGCCACCGTGCCCGAATAGAACACGTCCTCGCCCATGTTCGGACCGTGATTGATCCCCGAGACCACGAGGTCGGGGGGTTCCCCGAGCTGGCCATGGAACGCCACCAGCACGCAGTCGGTCGGTGTGCCGTCCACGCTGTAAGTGTCCTCGGCCGCCTCGTGGATGCGCAGCGGGCGGTGAAGCGTGAGCGAGTGCGACGTCGCGCTCTGGTTGCGGTCCGGCGCGATGGTGATGACGCGCCCGAACGGCGAGAGCACACGCCGGAGCTGTCCGAGCGCCAGGGACGAGATACCGTCGTCGTTGGTGAGCAGGATGCGCATCAGGAAGTCCTCGCGTGCGGACGGGATTCGAACGTGAGGCGCACCATCATCGCCACGATGCGCGGCACGTCTCGCGTGAGGCTCAGGTGGCTCGTCTCGTCGCCATACACGGTGGGGATGTCCACGTGCGCCACACTAAATCCCAGTCGCGAGGCGCGGACGGCCATCTCGGTCTCGACCTCGTATCGGCTGGCGCGCACCGGTGTCTTCTGCAACACCTCGCGGCGATAGAGCCGATAGCCGCACTGGCTGTCGGCGATCGGTTGGCCGGCGATGGCGGAACACCACGCCGACGAGAAGCGGTTCGCGAACCGTCGCGCGGGCGGCATGTCCGGCGTAATCTCCCGTTTGCCGAGCACCAGGTCCGCTCCGGCCTCTGCGGCGGCCACGAACGCCGGCAGGCATGCGGGCGGGTGCTGGCCGTCGGCGTCCAGGGTGACGATCGCGTCGAAGTCGCTCAGGAGCTCGAAGCCGGCAAGCAGAGCGTGTCCCTTGCCGCGGTTCGCGGCGAAAGAGTGCACCCGCACGCCGAACTGGCGCGCGACCTCGGCGGTCGCATCGCGCGAGCCGTCGTCCACCACCAGGACGTGCGGTGGCTCGGGCAGCGCGGCCAACCCGAGCAGGACCTCGCCGAGGTGCGCGGCCGCCTGGTAGGCCGGAACCAGCGCAGCGACGTTCAACGCGGTCATCGCAGGCGCTCCCAGCGAGAGTCCGGAGTCCCTTCGGGATCCTGGGTGGGAAGAAATGGTCGGGGCGACTGGATTTGAACCAGCGACCCCCTGCACCCCATGCAGGTGCGCTACCGAGCTGCGCTACGCCCCGACCGTTGAAGCGGGATGGGTTGAAGAACGGCAGGCGACTGTAGCTTGGGAACGCGCGCCACGCAACACCGACGCGCTTGCACGGGCGGGATCAGCGTCCGCTGGTGCCCACCGCGTCCCGCTCGCGCTTGAGCTTCTGCGTGAGCGCGCGCAGCTCTTCCTTCACCTCGAGCAGCACGAGCTTGCGATCCGCCTCGCCGAACGACAACTCGACTTGAGGCTCGTCGAGCTTGCGATCGTCGAGCAGCGTGCGACGCGCGCCGGCGATTGTATAGCGCCGGTCGTAGAGCAGTTCCCTGATGCGCAGCAGCAGGCGTACTTCCTCCGGGCGATACATGCGATTGCCGGCGCGGTTCTTCTTGGGCCGCAGCATGCTGAACTGCGTCTCCCAGTAGCGCAGCACGTGCGCCTTGACGCCGAGCATGTCGCTCACCTCGCTGATCGAGCGGTAGAGCTTGCTCTCCGGCTCCTGGACGGCCTTGCGGATCGCCAAGGTGTCTCCCTCCCGCCGGCGGCCGTCCCGCCGGCTGCTCAGGCCTCGCGCTTCAAGTCCCGTGTCATGAGCGCCAGGAGGGCGCTCTGCGGATCGCGGCCCTCGAACAGCGCGCACACCTGCTCCATGATGGGCAACTCCACGCCACGTTGCCGCCCCTGGTCGCGGGCCGCGCGCGCCGTGTCCACCCCCTCGGCCACCATGACCATGGCGCCGAGCACCTGATCCAGACTCTCGCCCCGCCCGAGCCGTTCTCCCACGTGCCGGTTGCGGCTGTGGCGGCTCATCGCCGTGGCGATCAGGTCGCCCATGCCCGTGAGCCCAGAGAACGTCTCGCGCCTGGCTCCCATGAGCTCGCCGAGTCGGGCCATCTCGGTGAGCCCACGCGTGAGCAGGGCGCCCTTCGTGTTGTCCCCGAACCCGAGGCCGTCGCACACGCCCGCGGCGATCGCGATCACATTCTTGAGCGCGCCACCGTATTCGCAGCCGACGACATCGTCGTTGGTGTAGACCCGGAACCGCGGCGTGGAGCACAACTTCTGCACGTCGCGCGCACGCGCCTCGTCGCTGCAGGCGGCGACGACGGTGGTCGGGATGCCCCGTGCCACCTCTTCAGCGTGGCTCGGACCCGTGAGCGTCACGGGCGAGCGATCGCCGAGCGTCTCCGTCAGCACTTCCGAGAGGCGGCGCAGGGTGCCCAGCTCGAGTCCCTTGCTCGCACAGACCGGGATCCCCGCCGCCCCGACGGCCGCCACCTGGCCGGCCACCGATCGCATCGCCTGGGACGGCACCACGAACAGCGTGAAATGCGCCGCTTCGAGTGCCGCCTCAAGTTCCGCGTGAACCTTAACGCCGACGGGCAGGTGAATGCCAGCCAGAAACTTGGCGTTCTCGCGGCTCTCGCTGAGCTGGGCCATGGCCGCGGCATCGCGGCCCCAGAGCCGGGTGTCATGCCCGGCGTTGGCGAGATGGATCGCCAGCGTGGTGCCGAACGAACCTGCGCCAAGGACGGCGACGGTGCTCACGCCGCCTCCCGCTTGAACGAGAACCGCCGCTCCTCGCCACGCAGCAACCGTGTGATGTTGTCCTTGTGCCGCACCACGACGAGCAGCGCCACGATGACGCCGAAGCCAAACGTCGGGCTCCCGATGCCGCCGGTCGTCGTGACACCCAGCGTGGTGGCGAACGCGAGCGCGCCGAGGATGGAGCCGAGCGAGATGAAACGCGTCACGGCGACGGTGGTGACAAACACCGCCACGAACACGCCGAACGCGGGCGGGGAGAGCGCCAGCAGCACCCCTACGGTGGTTGCGACTCCCTTTCCGCCGCGAAGCCCCGCGAACATCGTGAACATGTGGCCGAGGATCGCGGCGAGGCCCACCGCGAGCCGGCACCATTCCGCGCCGCCGGGAAAGTCCGCGGTGAGCGCGAGCCCGGGCACCAGCCACGTGGGCAGCGCCCCCTTTGCGATGTCCAGCACCAGCACCGCGATGCCGATCCCCGGCCCGAGCGAGCGGTACACGTTCGTGGCGCCGAGGTTGCGCGAGCCCAGCGTGCGCACGTCCACGCCGCGCAGCCAGCGCCCGAGCCACAGTCCCCACGGAAGCGAACCGCTCAGGTACCCCAGCGCCAGCGCGACCAGGAGGGATGCCATGGGCGGCATCCTACTACTCGCTCTTCCGTACCCGGAAACGCAGGGGCGTGCCGCGGAAGCCGAAGTGATCGGCGAACTGCGACCACAGGTAACGCCGGTAGTTGTCAGTCAACCGGGACGGAGCATTCACGAACAGCGTGAACGTCGGTGGGCGTTTCCCGGTCTGCGTCATGTAATAGATCTTTGGAGACTTTCCCACCGAGTTGCTCGGCACCTGCCGGCGCCGCTGCACCAGCGCCAGCCAGTCGTTCAGCTCGCGCGTGGAGATCTCGCGCACGTTCTCGGCCACGCGCTCGGCGATGGTCTCGGGCAGGCGGGTCAGGTTCATCGGCGTCGTGGCCGAGATCGGATGCGCGGGGATGTCGGCGAGCGTGGGGAACCGCCGCGCGCGATCCGCCTGGACGTCCTTCCACGCCTGCTCCCGCCCTTCCACCTGGTCCCACTTGTTGTAGAGCAGCAACAGCGCGCAGCCTGCGTCCAGCACGTGGTGCGCCAGCCGGGCCTCCTGCTTCTCGAAGCCGCGCTCGCTGTCCACCACCAGGCAGGCGATGTCGGCGCGCTCGAGCGCTTGCAGCGCGCGCATGGTGGCGTAGAACTCGGCCTGGTCCTCGAACAGGGCCTGCCGCCGGATACCGGCCGTGTCCACGAGGATGAAGTCGCCCGCGGGCGTGCTCCAGCGCGCGTCGATGGCGTCCATGGTGGTGCCCGGCCGCGGCTCCACCAGCACGCGTTCTTCTCCCAACAGCGCGTTCAGGAGCGAGCTCTTGCCCACGTTCGGGCGGCCCACGATGGCCACGCGCGGGGCGGGAGACTCCTCTTCGACCTGAAGTGGCAACAGCGCGAGCACTGCGTCGAGCAGGTCCCCGATCCCGAGGCCGCCTTCGGCGGCCACCGCCATCGGATCGCCCAGCCCCAGGCGGTGAAAGTCGTGCACGATGGGATCGCCGGGGTTGTCGACCTTGTTCACCACCAGCAGGGCCTTCTCGTGCGTCCGGCGGAGCTGGGTGGCGATGGCATGGTCCAGGTCGGTGACGCCGGTATGCGCGTCCACCAGGAAGATGACGGCGTCTGCGAGTCCGATCGCCGCCTCGGCCTGGCGGCGCACGTCGGCGTCGCGGCCCTCGGAGGACTCCGGCAGGAAACCGCCTGTGTCCACCAGTACGAACGACCGCCCCGTCCACTCGGCTCGCACGGCGTTCCGGTCGCGCGTGATCCCCGGACGGTCGTGCGTGACCGCCCGCCGTTCGCCGAGGATGCGATTGAACAGCGTGGATTTGCCGACGTTGGGTCGGCCGATGATGGCGACGACAGGTGCGCTCATGCGGGACCGGGAAGGCGCGCCGGGAACAGGCGGATCCGCCGGTGCCGACGCGCCGATGCTCCACGAATGGAGCGGGCAACGGGGTTCGAACCCGCGACCTCAAGCTTGGGAAGCTCGCGCTCTACCAACTGAGCTATGCCCGCGATGGGTGGTGAATTGGCGGAGACAACCTAGGTCGCGCGCTGGGGGGTGTCAAACCCCGGAGACTTCATCGGCAAGGCTTCACGCCAGCGCTTCTCGCGCGATCCGCGCGGCGATTCGTTCCGCCTCGGACAGGCTGCCTTCCACCGTGGTTGCGCGAAGCTGGTGGCGAAACCACGTGCGCTGGCGCTTGGCCAGTTGTCGCGTGCGCTGGTCCATGCGCTCGAGCGCAACCTCGGGCGACAACACGCCCTCGAGCACGTCGAGCGCTTCGTCGTAGCCGATGGCCGCGAGCCGTCGGAGCGCCGGCCCCTTCCCCGCCATCACGAGCTCTCGCACCTCGTCGAGCAGCCCGGACTCCCACATGACGTGGCTGCGGACGGTGATGCGCTGCGCCAGGAGCGCCGGTGTGCAGGTGACCTCGAACGAGCGCCACTCGGCCGCGAGCGGCATCTCACGCGCGCGGTCCCGCCACCACGCCAGCGTGTGCCCGCTGCTCGTCACGATCTCCAGGGCGCGCAGCACGCGCTGGCGGTCGCGCACGCGCAGCGTGATGGCGGCCTGCGAATCGAGCGACGCGAGCCTTGCATGCATCGCTTCGGCACCCACATCGGCCCACTCGCGTTCGAGCTCCGTGCGCAGGTTCGGGTCTTTAGGGGGCTCGGGATGCAGGCCTCGCTCGAGCGCAGCCACGTAGAGGCCGGAGCCTCCCACCAGCACCGGTGTCACGCCCACGGAGAAGAGCTGCTCGCACACGTCGGTCGCGGCGCGCGCCCAACCGCCGGCCGAGGCGTGCTCCCCCAACGACAACAGGTCGAACAAGTGGTGCGGGCTCGCCGCGCGTTCGTCCGGCGTGGGCTTGCCCGTGCCGATCTCCAGTTCGCGGAACACCTGTCGCGCATCGGCGCACACCACGGCGCCGCCCACCTGCGTCGCCAATGCCTCGCCGATGGCGGTCTTGCCCGTGGCGGTGGCCCCGACCAACGCGATGAGGCGTCGTCGCACGTGGAGCTAGCTGCGGCCGAAGCGGCGGTGGAGCTCGGCCAGTTCGAGGCGTACGAACGTAGGGCGCCCATGCGGGTCGCCGTGCGGCCGCGACGTGGCGAAGAGCCGGTCCACGAGCGCGCGCATCGCATCGCTCGAAAGCGCGTCGCCGGCGCGGATGGCGGCATGGCACGCGTGCGAGTTGGCGACGCGCTCGAGCAGGTCGTCGTGCAGCGTGGCGCCGCCCTCGCTGATCCCGTCCAGCACATCTTGAAGTAGCTGTCCCGGTTTCTCGATCCGGAGCCCCGAGGGCACCCCCTGCAGCACCACGGTGGGTGGCGAAAGCGGCGACAGGTCCCATCCGAGTTGCCGCAGGTGCGGCCCGACCTCGAGCAGCAACTCGAACTGCGCGCGCGACAGGTCCACGAGCGCCGGGAACAGCAGCCCCTGCGAGGCACCCTGCGTTCCGCGCAGACGCGCGATCGCCTCCTCGTAGAGGATGCGCTCGTGCGCCGCGTGCTGATCCACGATCACGAGCCCGCCGCGCACGGGTGCGAGGATGTACGTGCGGTGGAGCTGCCACATCTCGGACCCGGACGCGGCCGCCGCCGGTGGCGGTATCTCGGCATCCGCCGCGAACAGCGGCGCGGGCGCCAGGGCCACGGGTGGATCGCCGCCCGGGTCACCGCCCGGCACGGGCAGGAGCAACGGCATCTGCGACGTGTCGCCCTCGGTTGGCCTTTCCCGCACGCGATCGGCCCACGCGGGTTGGCGCTCATTCGGCCCCCCCTGCACCACGGCGAATGGCGGGTGGATGCTCGCGAGCGGCTGGGCGCAGGTGGCCGCGACCAGCGAGAACACCGTGTCGTCGTCGGCGAAGCGCACCTCGCGCTTCGTGGGATGCACGTTCACGTCGAGTCGGTCGGGCGGGACGCTCAGCCACACCACCGCGGCCGGGAATCGGCCGTGCGGCAGGAGATTCCCGTACGCGTGCCGCAGCGCCTGGGAGAGCGCCGGACTCTGCACCCAACGTCCGTTGACGAGGAACACCTGGCCTTCGCGCGTGGCGCGCGCGTGTTCCGGGAGTCCGAGCAGCGCCGTCGCGGCGTAGCCGCCCCGCTCCGCCGAGGCCTCGAGCAGCTGTTCGGCATGGCGCGGGCCCCACAACTGTGCGGCGCGCTCGCGGTGCGACGAAGCAGCCGACCAGTGGAACCGCTCCCTCTCATCCACCACCAGGCGCCACGCGGTGCCGGGGGCGGCCAGCGCGTAACTCTCGATCATGCGGATCGCGGCGCGAAGTTCGCTGGCCGGGGCGTTCAGGAACTTCCGGCGCGCCGGCGTGTTGTGGAACAGGTCGCGCACGTCGACCGTGGTGCCCGGCTCGCGGCCCGCGAAGCCGCGCTCGACGACCTCGCCGCCGTCCACGCGCAGGAAGCTTGCCGCCTCCGCTCCGACGGCGCGCGAGGTGATGCGCAGGCGACTCACCGCCGCGACGCTCGGCAACGCCTCGCCGCGAAACCCGAGTGAGGCGAGCCGATCCAGGTCGTCGAGCGCGGACAACTTCGACGTGGCGTGGCGTTCGAGCGCCAGCTCCAGTTCCGAAGCGGCGATCCCGCCCCCGTCGTCGGCCACGCTGAACGCGTGGTCGAGCGAGCGCTCGACCCGCACCTCGATCGCGCGCGCCCCGGCGTCGAGCGCGTTCTCGACGATCTCCTTGAGCGCGGACAGCGGCCGCTCGATGACCTCGCCCGCGGCGATCCGCGACGCGGTTTCGGGCGGTAGCCTGCGGATGTGGGCGGACACGGTGCCTCCAGGTGGGCCGCGCAGGATGCGGGCGGCCGAACGGAGGGTCAAGCGTGCGTCGGCGTCAGGGCTCGACGAGCCACACGTCGGCGGCGGTGAGGAACGCGTCGGCGTCTTCCGGGCCCGACAGCGCCACGTGGCGGTCCACGAACGCTGCGGCGGGACCCGCCTCCCCGCTTTCGTGCCAGGCTGCTTCCCACACCGCGAGCAGGCGTTGGCGCAGGCGGGTGAATGCGTCAAGCTCGCCCGTGGCGAGCAGCACGACCACGCGCAGAAACGGCTGGGTCAGGCAGTCGGTGTCCCGCACGTTCGCCGGCAATGCGGCGTACACGCGCTTGAGAACCTCGGGAGCGTCCGGGAACTCGAGTCGGTGGAGTTCGAAGCGAAGCGCGTCGCGGCGATGACGCTCGATGGCGAGGTCCACTCGCGCGCGGAACAGGCCAGGCTCGAGCCAGCGCACCTCGCGGTTGGGCGTGAGCGGGAAGGAGGCGGCCGAGCGCTCGCGGTCCTCCTGGTCCCAGGTCACGCGCAGCTCCTCCACCATGCGCTGCCACGACTCGAGGCCGCGCCGCGAGTCGATGGCGGCGCCCGCCACCACGCCGTGGCGCTGCATGGAACGGAACGGCCACGCGGCCCAGGTGCGGCCCTTGCCCGGGTCGTTCAGGCGAGTGACCACCTGCGCTGTGCCACTCTCGCTCGCGATGTCGACGAGGCCCTTGAGCAGCCGATCGTCGGGGCCGACCTGTGCCACGAGCCGCAGCCGCGAACGGTCGCCGGCGTGCACTTCTGCGGTGCCCGCGCCGGTCTCCTGCACGAGCGCCTTGAGCGTGTCCTCCAGGTGCTGACGCGATTCGCGCGACGGGAAGTCCTCGAGCGTCGCCACCGAGATGCGTGGCGAGTCGGGCATCGGGATCGTGCGTGGCTCGAGCGGCGTGGACGCGTCCAGGTCGGGCAACGCCTGGTCCACGAGTGCTTCCACCGAGCCGGTGAGCGAGTGCTCGAGGGCCGCTGCGTGAACCGCCAGCGGGGCGTCGACACCTGGGCGGGACGAGCTGGCGCCGGCGGAGCCGTGCAGGAACTCCTCGGGCGTCACACACGGCGTCCCGAGTGCGACGAGCAGGCTCTCGAGCTGGGTGCGGCGCGAACTCCGTTCGCCGACCAGGGCCACGTCGAAGATCTCACGCGTCAGGTCGGCGAGGTCCACGGTGCGAGGCAGGCCGCACAGGTCCGCCATTCGCACGCCGGCATCGTGCGGGCCGTTTCCGGCCACCAGGCGCACGCTCACGCCGGGCTGGCGAAAGAGGTCCGAGATGAGGTCCGCGTCCTGCCAGTCGAAGTCGATGAGGAGCAGCCGACGCTCGGCGGGCGGAAGCGGTTCGTGCGGGTACGACGCCATGGCGACGGGGCCTCCGGGAAGGGCTCGGACTCGCCTAGGGACATCGGCCGGAAGGACGCCCCACATGAGCGGCGAGACGACCGACCGCGCCTGTCGGCTGGTCGAGGTCAGACGCCGCCCCGACCAGCCCCGCCCCGGTCATTCCTCCGGAGGCGGCTCGGGTAGCGGTATCGACTCCAGGCCTCGGTCCAGGATGCGTACCGGCCAACGCTTCCGGGCCTCGTCGAACCAGGCGAGCATCTTGCGCTCCACGACGATCCTGCGAAGCTCGTCCATCCGGACGCGCAGCCGGTCGGCGGTGGGCTCCGAGCGCTCGAGCAGGCGGACCCTCGCCACGCCACC
>JANNKI010000612.1:0-8138 GCA_031396225.1 bacterium
AGGCGCCGAGCATGGAGAGTCAGGCGCCGAGCATGGAAAGTCAGGCGCCGAGCATGGAGAGTCAGGCGCCGAGCGGTGACATCGCTCTGGCGTCGCCCGACATGGTGTCCCGCCTGGCGCTGGCTTCGACCAGCATCACCGCGCCGCGCGATCCCGCGCGGGAGAAGCCGAAGAAGGGCAAGAAGCCGCGTATCACCGAAGCGGGATCCAACGAAGGGTTGGGGCCCGAGCGCGCGCGCATCCTGCTCCGCTCGCTCACCGTGCCGGGCTGGGGACAGGCCACACTCGGACGGCGGGGGAGTGCGCGCGTGTTCATGATCGCCGAGGCGGGCGTCTGGGGCGCGTTCACGGCGTTTCGCATTCAACAGGCGCTCCGCACCGAAGCCTACCTGCGCACGGCGCAGCGAGCCGCGGGCATCGACCTGCGCGATCGGGACGACGAGTTCCGTCGCATCGTGGGTGCTTTCTCGAGCAGCGCCGAGTACAACCTGCTCGTGGTGTCCCGCGACGCGGCCAACCTCTACCTGAGCGACCCCGACAAGCCCGACCTCGTGGGTTACCGCGCCTACATCGCGAAGCACTCGCTCGGCGGCGAACTCGCCTGGGCCTGGAGCGACGAGGCCGCGTTCCAGCGCTTTGGCGGCCAGCGGAAGTTCGCGCATCGCGCCGGGCTCCGCGCGAACACCGCGCTGGGACTGGCCATCGCCAATCGCCTGGTGAGCGCGCTGCACGCCGCCCGGGCCGCGAGCCGCGCTCCGGCGAAGGACGCGCAGGGCTGGCGATTCGAGGTGGAGCCCGGGCTCGAGGAGCCGGGCGTGTACCGCGCGGCGCTCACCACGCGTTTCTGATCTCCCGGGCCTGGCGCATGGGACGTTGGCTCGCGGCACTCGCGGTGGCGGTCGCGATCGTCGCACCCGGCCGGGTGACTGCCCAGGCCGCCGTCCCAGAGGCCCCGGGCAGCGCGTGGCGACTGCTTGAGACGCAGCGATTCAGCGGCGATGCCGACCACCCACTTGTGGAACCCGCTGGCGTGCTGGGAGACGCGTTCGGGCGCGTGTGGGTGAGCGACGCCTCGCTCCACAAGCTCCGCCGCTGGGAGGCGAGCGGGGTGCCGCTCGACGAGACCGGCGCGCTCGGCAGCGAACCGGCTCGCTTCCGGCGGCCGGGCGCGCTCGCGCGCGTGGGCTCGCTCGGCGTGGCCGTGCTCGATATCGAGAACCAGCGTGTGAGTACGTACGACCATCACCTGCGGCTCCTCGGCGTGCTCGTGGACCTGGCCCAACCCGCGCTCGAGGAGCGTATCGGGCGCGTGCGCCCGCTGGCGCTCGCGTCCGATCGAGGCGGAGCGCTCTACGTGGCCGATGCCGAGCGGGACCGCGTGCTGGTGTTCGATTTCGCGGGCGAGTTCCTGCGCGAGCTGGGCGGATTCTCGGCGCGCGCCGGAGGCTTTTCGGGACTTCGAGCCATCGCGTGCGGCCCGCACGGCATGCTGGTCACGGTCGAGCGCCCGCGAGCCCGCTCCCGTAGGAATACTCCGTCCGATAGCACGGTCGGGCGGTCGCGGCTCCAATGGCTCGACTCGGGCGGTCGCGTGGCCGGCGTGCGCTGGACGCCCGTCTGGTCCGCCGGGGGCGGCGAGCTCTCGCTTAGCGTCGCGGTGGACGACTCGAACCGTGTCGCCGTGGCCGGGGAGCGCTCCGGCGAGCTGTGCGTGTTCTCGGCCGACGGCGTGCTTCTGGCGCGCCTCGACGGGCTCGCCGCGCCGCGCGCGCTGGCGTTCGCGGCCGATGGCTCGCTGCTCGTGGCCGAGGCGGGGGCGGGGCGCGTGCGCCGACTGGTGCTCGAACCGGTCGACCGGGAGTAAGACGTGCGCCTCACGCGGTCCGTGCCGCACGAGCGCCGGTGCGGTCCCGCGTCAGCACTCGGGGTGTGCGGTTGGTTGCTGGTGATGAGCGTGGCGTCCGGCCACGCTTCCGAGGTGCGCCGCGATCCGTCCTGCTTCAGCGTGGCGCTCGTGCCCACGCCCGGCGTGGCCGTGATGCGCCTGCCGCGTGGATTCCTGAGAGCCGGGAGTGATTCGCTGTGGTCGCGCGACGGGCCGTGGACCGCCGGCCGCGACTACCGGCTCGAACGCCTCACGGGAGACGTGCGGCTCCTGCGCGTGCTCGCGCCGGGCGACACCGTGTGGGCGCGCGCGTGCGGGCTCGTGTCGCCCCCGCCGCTCGAGTTCGTGCGAAACGTGTATCGGCCGGCGCGGCCGACGACCACGGGGGTGGACACGTCCCAGGGGACACCCCCGCTCGTTCCCGCCACGCGACCGGCCACGGCGCGCGATCCCGGCGTGGCGCCAATGGGCGCGGCACTCGGCGTGACGGGCAACAAGACCATCGCGGTCGAGTTCGGCTCCGCCCAGGACGCGGCACTTCGACAATCGCTCGACCTGTCGGTGAGCGGTCACGTGGCGCCGGGCGTGGAACTCACCGGCGTCCTGAGCGACCGCGATACGCCGCTCTCCGCCGACGGCGCCACTCAGGACCTGCGTTCGCTGGATCGCGTGCTGGTGGAGTTGCGCGCGCGCAATGGGCGCGGCTCGCTCGGCGACATCCCGCTGAACGTCACCCGCGGCGAGTTCGCACGACTCGAGCGGCGCGTGCAGGGCGTGTCCGGCGAGTGGCAGCCGAGCGCGCTCACGCTGCGAGCCGCGGCCGCGGGGTCGCAGGGCGAGTACGTGCGGCTCCAATTCGCCGGCGTGGACGGCCGGCAGGGGCCGTACACGCTTACGGACCGCGACGGCGCGCAGGGCATCACCGTGGTCGCGGGCAGCGAGGTGGTCACCGTGGACGGCGCGCGCATGACCCGCGGCGAGGCGGCGGACTACGCCATGGACTACGAGCGGGCGCGCATCACGTTCTCGAACCGTCGTCCCATCTCGTCGGCGTCGCGTATCATGGTCGAGTACCAGTACACGTTGGTGCGCTTCCGAAGAAATGTGGCGCTGGCCTCGAGCGAGTGGACTCGCGGCGGCTGGTCCTTCTTCGCGCACGGCCTGCGCGAGGGCGATGATGCCGGGCGGCCACTCGGCAGCGCGCTCGATGCGAACGATCGGATCACGCTGTCGCAGGCGGGCGATTCGCTTGCGCTGGGCGCGGGCGTGACGCCCGGCGTGGGCGATTACGACACCGTGAGCGTGGGAGCGGTGACGCGCTTCGCATTCGCGGGACTCGACTCGGGGGAATTCGCCGTGCGCTTCGCGCGCGTGGGCGAGGGCCGCGGTGACTACGCCGATTCGGGGCTCGTGGGCGGTCGCGCGGTGTATCGCTTCGCCGGGCCGGGCTTGGGCGCCTACCGCGTGGGGCGCGCGCTGCCCACGCCCGAGGCGCACGAGCTGGCCGCGTTGGGCGCGCGCGTGAGCGCAGGGCCGTTCCGGCTCGAGGCCGAGGGGGCGCTGTCGCGGTTCGATCGAAATACGCTCTCGGCGCGCGATGGCGGCGACGACGCTGGCGGCGCCGGGCAGGTGTCACTCACGAGCGAGGGCCGACTCGGGTTCCTCCCGGGAACGGTGGGGGCGGGTGGCTCGTATCGCGCCGTGGACCGACGCTTCGCGCCGTTCACGCGGCTCGAGCGTGCCTTCGCGGAGGAGGACTGGGGGCTGCCCCGGGGCTCGGACCTGGAGCACCAGCGGCGGGGCGAGGCGCACGCGTGGTGGCGGCCGGCCGACGGGCGTGAACTACGCGCCGACCTGGCGCGACTGAGTACGCCGGAGGGTTACGCCGGTACGCGCCGCCAGCTCGGCGCGCGTTTCTCGGCCGGCGCGCTCGGCGCGCAGGCGGCGTGGCTCGAGGCCGACGGCACGCGCTCCTCGCTCGCGTTCGCGCACGGTGGCCGGTCGCGTCTCACGGGCGAGTTACGCTGGCGAGGCCGCTGGTGGGCGCCAGCGCTGCGCGGCGAGAGCGACCGGCGCGAAACGCCGAGCGACACCGCGGCGGTGAGCGATCGCGTGCGCGCACTGGAAGTCGAGCTCGCCTCCGGCTCGCGGGTCCCGTGGCGCGCTGCATTCGCCGTGGGGACGCGCATGGACGAGCGCGACGCGGGCCGCAGCGACGCCCGTTCGCGCACCCGGATCCTCCGCGCCGACCTCGAAACGCCCGCCGCTGCGCCGCTCGGAGCGGCGCTCCAGGCGCACCGACGCGACACGCGTGACGAGACGAATGGGGCGCTCGTTCGCCAGGACCTGGCGAGTGCGCGGCTGCGCGGGGACTGGAGGCCGGCGGGGCTCTCCGGGTCGCTCCAGATCGAGCGCACCGGCGAAGCCGAGAATCGGCGCGTGCGCGCGCTCACGTTCGTGGGCGCCGGGCGCGGCAGCTACGACGCGACCGGCAACTTCGTGGGCACGGGCGACTACGAGTTGGTGCTGGTGGTGAGTCCGGAACTCGAGCGCTTCGCGCGCACCGCCACGAGCGCACGCGCGGCATGGACGTTCGGTCAGTCGGAGCTCTGGCGCGGCTCGCGCGTGGAGTTCACGCTCGAGGACGAGGCACGCCGGCGCGGCGGGGGCCGGCTGGCGGACGTGTTCCTGTCCACCGGGCTCGCGCTGGTGGACCCCGAGCTCGTTCGAGGCAGCATCGCGCAACGCCTCGAGGCCGAGTTGTCGCCGGCTTCGCGCGTGGCGGGCATTCGCGTGCGCGCCGAGCGTCGGCTGAACGCCGACCGCACGTTCGAGAACTTCGCCCAGACCACCGACCATCGCTCGGGTTCGCTCCGTTGGCGGGCGCGGCCCGGTACCACCACGAGCGCCGAGGCGGAAGCACGCGTACAGTGGCAGCGCGCCGCGCAGTCCTTCGCCGCGGGCGCGGCGTACGGACGCACGCTCGTGGACCAGGTCGCGAGCGCGCTGTGGGTGTGGCAGCCGGGCGCGCAGCTGCGGCTTGCGGGCGCGCTGGACCTCACCTTGTCACGCGCGCTGGGTCAGGGCGAGGCCACCCGCACGCTGCGCCTGGGCCCTGACGCGGCCATGGGCGTGGGCAAGTCGGGACGCGCCGAGCTCGTGGTACGACGTGCGTTCGTGAGCGGACCGCCAGCGCTGGGGTTGCTGCCGAGCGCCGAAGCGGCGGGTGCGGCGCGCTGGGACGCGACGACGCGCTTCGACTGGCGCCTGCACCAGACGACGACGTTCGGACTCGATGCAAGCGTGCGCGAACGGCCAGGGCGGAAGACGGTCGTGAACGGGAGGGTGGAAGTGAGGGCATTTTTTTGAGCGACTGCTTGAGCTCTCTCGTCCTCCGGACGAGGCGCGGCCGCTGGCCGCGCGACGTGGCGCGACGCCTTGCGATGGTGGCGGTGGCGGCGCTGGTGGCGGGCGCGTGCGCTTCGCATGCGTTCGCGGCGCCGTTGGCGCGGTTGCGGGCGGCGGGCTGGCCGTTGGCGTCGCGCGAGGCCGAGGCGCTGTTCGCCCCGGCGCTGCGCGCTCCAGGAGACAGCGCCGCACTGGCGGTTGCGTTGCAGCGGGCCGAGGCGCGACTGCAATCGTCGGGCTGGCTCGACGCGACCCTGGCGGCCACGTGGGACACGGCCGCGAACGCCTTGGCGCTCGAGGCCGTGTCGGGGCCGCGCTACCGCTGGCGCGGCCTGGCGCTGGCGGTGCCACGTGAGGATTCCGCAGCGCTCGCCGGCTGGCTGCGGTGGCCGGCGGGGGCGCCGGTGGATCCGGCTGCCCTCGCCACGCTCGTGGAACATGCGCTGCGCACGGCCGAGTCGCGCGGACACGCGTGGGCGCAGCTCGCGGTGACGGGCTGGGACGCTGATTCGGCGCGCGTGGACGTGCGGCTCTCGGGAGCACTCGGTCCGCGCGTGCAGGTGAGTGGCGTGCGCATCGACGGGCTGCGCGTGACGCGGGCGGACGTGGCGGGACGCGCGCTCGGCCGACTCTCGGGACAACCGTACGATCCCGCGCAGGCGCGCGCGGCGGCGGCGCGGCTCGCACAACTCGGAGTGTTCTCGCGCACGGAGTTCACCGCCCTCGAGGGCGGGCCGCAGTGGGAGGCCGGCACGCTCGCGTTCCGCGTGGAGGAACCGCGCTACAATCGCTTCGAGGGCGCGGTCGGCGTGCAGGGGCGATCCGGCGTGGTGGGCCTTGCCGCGCTCGAGCTCGGGAACCTGCTCGGCACGGCGCGTTCGGCCGCGCTCGGCTGGCAGTCGCGCGGCGGGGGCCGCTCCGATTTCCGTGTGCGGTACGCCGAGCCTTACCTTGCCGGTCTGCCATTCCGGCTGGAACTGGCGTTGGCCCAGCAACTCCAGGACTCGACTTACACGCGCACGCGCTGGGGCGCACGCCTGGCGCACGCACTCGGGCCCGGAGATCGGATCGAAATGGGACTCGAGGAGGAGCGCGTGGTGCAGACTCGGGGAGCGGCGCGTACGGCAACTCTCCAGAACACCGTGTTCGGTTACGAGCGCGACGGGCGCGACGACCGGTTGGCGCCACGGCGCGGCGCGCGGCTGCGCATGACCGGCACGGGGGTGTCCAAGCGCGAGACGCTGCGCGCGCCGCTCGCGGGCGAGCCGTCCTCGCGCCGCTCGCGGGCGGGCGTGGCCGAGGCGCACTTCGATTGGCACCAGCCCACCGCGGCGGCGTCCGGCGTGGCGCTCGAACTCTGGGGCGTGGGGCGCTTCTCGAGCGAGCGCGTGCTCCCCGAGTACGAGCGCACGCCGGTCGGCGGCGCGACCACGCTGCGCGGGCACGACGAGGAAGCGTTCCGCGTGGACCGCGTGCTGGCGAGCAGGCTCGAGTATCGCTGGTTCCCGGGAGCGCTCGGCGAGCGCGTGGCGCTGTTCTGGGACCACGCCCGGCTCTTCACGCGCCTCGCCGTCACCGACACGGCAGGCGTCGCGATCGGCGATCGCGCGGTATCGCGTGACGCGGACGGCATCGGGTTCGGGCTGCGGCTGCGCGCGGCCGGCGGGCTCGTGGACCTCGACTATGGCCTTGAACCGGGCCGCGGATTCCTCGACGGACGCATCCACCTGCGCTTGGTGAGCACGTTCTGATGTCGCTCGTCACGCAGGTCGAGCGCGCGTTCGATCCGGGCGGCGCGCTCGAGCGCCACTGGCCGGTCTGGGAGGCGCGCCCGGGCCAGCGCGAGCTGTCCCTCGAGGTGGCGCGCACGTTCGCGCAAGGCGGCGTGCTGCTGGCCGAGGCGCCGACCGGCGTGGGCAAGTCGTTGGCCTACCTGCTGCCCGCAGCGCTTCACGCGGCCGCGACCGGGGAACGCGTGGTGGTGGCGACTTGCACGCGATCGCTCCAGGACCAGTTGTTCGAACGCGACCTGCCCGCGGTGCTCTCGGCGCTCGGGCTGTCGCTGCCCGTTGCGCTGCTCAAGGGGAAGCAGAACTACCTCTGCCCGCGCGCGCTGGACATCGCCAGCGCCGATGGCGATGAGGAGCAGGAGGTGCTGGAGGGCCTGCGCACGTGGTCCGCCGCCGACGGCGTGGGCGACCTGGATCGCTTCCCGCACCTGGACGGCGAGGCGTTCCGGCGCGTGCGGGCGCGCGTGGCCACCGATCCCTCGGCTTGCACGGCCGCGACGTGCCGGCGCGGACGCGAGTGCTTCTGGGCGCGGGCGAGGCGGCGCGCGGGTGAGGCGAAGCTGGTGGTGGTGAACCATGCGCTGCTCGCACGCGCCGCAGAAGCCGACGGCCTGCTGCCGCCGTGCGACATCCTGGTCGTGGACGAGGCCCACCGGCTGGAGGGCGTGCTGTCGTCGCAACTTGAGCGCTCGGTCTCGCGCCATCGCATCGAGGAGCTGTTGCGGCTCACGGGCCAGTTCGCGGCCGGGCGGCGCTCGACCGGACTGCTGGCGCGCGTACGCTCGTTCGCGCGGCCGTTGCTCGCGCTGGGCGCAGGGCGCGAACGACTGTTCGCCGACCTGGAGCAATTGTCGGCGCGCGCGGACGAACTGCGCGCGGACGCCGACGCGCTGTTCTCGCACCTGGGCGCGGGAATGCCGGCAGGCGACGGGCCCTATGCGCGTCGGATGCGGCACCGCGACGCGGCCGAGTTGTTCGGACGCGACCTCCAGCGTCTCGAGGTCGTGCTCGAACATGCCCGGCGCTACGCGGACGTGCTGCGTCGGGGCTCAGGC
>JANNKI010000643.1:0-4138 GCA_031396225.1 bacterium
GCTCGAGAGCTACATCCCGGGCGTCGAGGTGGCGCTGGAGGGGCTGCTCTCCGGCGGCCGGCTGCGGGTGCTGGCGCTGTTCGACAAGCCCGACCCGCTCGAAGGTCCGGTGTTCGAGGAGACGATCTACGTGACGCCCTCGCGCCTCGCCATCCCCGCACAGCAGGCGATCGCGACCGCCACGGCCCGGGTCGCCGGCGCTTTGGGGCTCGACGAAGGGCCGATCCACGCGGAGCTGCGGATGAACGAGCAGGGCCCGTGGATGATCGAGATTGCCCCGCGCTCCATTGGCGGACTATGCTCGCGCACGCTCAGGTTCGGCGCCGGGATCTCGCTGGAAGAGTTGATCCTGCGCCACGCCCTGGGGCTCGAGATCGAGTCCTACGAGCGAGAGAACCTCGCTGCCGGGGTGATGATGATCCCGATCCCGCGCGCGGGAGTGCTTCGCGCAGCCAGCGGGCAGGCGCAGGCTCGCGAGGTGGCCGGGGTCGAGGAGATTCGGATCACCGTCCCGATTGGCCAGGAAGTGATCCCTCTGCCAGAGGGGTCGCGGTACTTGGGCTTCATCTTCGCGCGCGGCCAGACCCCCGAGTCGGTGGAGGCCGCCCTGCGCGCGGCGCACGATCGGCTCGCATTCGACATCGCCCCGCCCGCAGCAGCACGCGGCGGGGGTGGAGCAACGCCGGAGCCCCAGCGGAGGGCGCAAGCATGGTGACCATCACCGAGGCGGCGAGCGGCAAAGTGCTCGCCCTGCTCAAGGCCGAGAAGCGCACGGATGCCGCGTTGCGCATGGCGATCGAGGGCCGTGGGCCCGGGGGATTCCAGTACAACCTGAGGTTCGTCGGGCAGGACGAGCAGGCTGCGGATGACGTGGTGATCGACGCTGGGGACTTCAAGGTGTTCATCGATGCCGCGAGCGCTCCGAACCTCCAGGGCGTGACCCTCAACTACGTCCAAGGGCCGGAGGGAAGCGGCTTCAGGTTCGACAACCCGAATCCAGTCTGGACCGATCCCAAGGCGGTCGCGGTGCAAAAGGTGCTGGACGACGAGATCAACCCGGGGGTGGCGCAGCACGGAGGCTTCGTCACGCTCCTCGACGTGAAGGACGACGTGGTCTACATCGCGCTCGGCGGCGGCTGTCAAGGCTGCGGCATGGTGGACGTGACGCTTAAGCAGGGCATCGAGGTGAGGATTCGCGAAGCCGTGCCCGAGATCAGCCGGATCGTGGACACCACGGACCACGCGGGCGGTGCCAATCCCTACTATCAGCCGTCCAAGGGCGGGCACTCTCCGCTCGTCTGAGGGCGCACGCTGGTTTGATTTCGCCCGGCCGTCGTCGCACCGAGCCGGCAAACGAGGGACGCACGTGATGCGCGTTCTCCTGATCTCCACCTACGATCTCGGCCGCCAACCGTTCGGGCTGGCCTCGCCGGCGGCGTGGCTCCGGCGCGCCGGCGCCGAGGTGCGATGCCTCGACCTCGCCGTGGACCGCCTCGACGAGGGAGCGGTCCGCGACGCGGAGCTGGTGGCCTTCTACCTGCCGATGCACACCGCGACCCGGCTGGCCGTCCGGGCCCTGGAGCGCGTGCGGGCGTTAAACCCCCGTGCCCACCTCTGCGGTTACGGGCTCTACGCGCCCATGAACGAGAGCTTCCTGCGCGCGCTCGGCGTGCACACTATCCTGGGCGGCGAGTTCGAGGCGGGGCTGGTGAGCCTGCTGGAGCGGCTCGTCGGGCACTCGGGCGGTCCGACAACGGCGCGCCCCGCCCAACGGGAGCCGCTGGTCTCGCTCGATCGCCAGGCATTCCTTACGCCGGATCGCGCTGGCCTCCCCGCACTCTCGCGCTACGCCCGACTCGAGTGCGGCGACGGCCACAGTCGCACGGTGGGCTACACCGAGGCCAGCCGGGGCTGCCGGCACCGCTGCCGCCACTGCCCGGTCGTGCCCGTCTACCAGGGCAGGTTCCGCATCGTGCAGCGCGACGTCGTACTGGCGGACATCCGCCAGCAGGTCGCCGCGGGGGCCGAGCATGTCACCTTCGGCGACCCCGATTTCTTCAACGGCATCGGCCACGCGCTGCCGCTGATCCGGGCCATGCATGAAGAGCACCCCGCGCTGACCTACGACGTGACCGTGAAGATCGAACACCTGCTCAGGCACGCCGAGCACTTGCCGACACTGCGCAAGACTGGCTGCCTGTTCGTGACGAGCGCGGTCGAGTCCCTTGACGACCGGGTGTTGACGCTTCTCGAGAAGGGCCACACCCGGGATGACTTCCTCCGCGTGGTTCGACTCTGCCGTGGGGCGGGGCTCACCATGAACCCGACGTTCGTGGCGTTCACACCCTGGAACTCACTCGCAGGCTACCACGAGCTGCTGGCGCTGCTCGACGAGTTGGACCTGGTGGACCAGGTGGCGCCCGTCCAGCTCGCGATCCGCCTGCTCATCCCCGCGGGCTCGCGGCTGCTCGAGCTGCCCGAGGTGCGTGACCTGGTCGAGCCGTTCGACGAGGTCGCGTTGGTTCATCCGTGGCGCCACCCGGATTTGCGCGTGGACCGCCTCCAGACCGAGCTCCAGCGCATGGTGCACCGGGAGGCCACGCACGGCCACGAGCGACGCGAGATCTTCCGCCGCGCCTGGGACCTGGCCGAGCGTGCGCGCGGGGGCGAGTACCGCCTGCGCGTGTTCTGCGCGGACGCGAGGGCCAGAGAGTGGCCGGACCGCGCGCCGGTCCCCTACCTCACCGAGCCGTGGTATTGCTGAGCGGAGCCGACCGAGGAGCAGGTCGCTCCTCTTTGACGAAGGGCCCGGCTGGCGCCGCGTCTCGGGCCGCGGGTCGGCAGACCTCGACGAATGCCACGGAAAACCGCAGCCGCGCTTACGGGAGCCGTCATGCGCAAGCCAGGCATCGTCGGGATCACGAGCATCGAATGTCCCAGCTGTCGCCGCAGGCTGCGCGACTATGACGCTCCGGAACCCTGGAAAGGCATCGTGCGCGTGACGGCGCGGTGCCACGGGTGCCTCACCGAACATCGGCTTGAGATCGACCAGTGGAGGGGCGAAACCCATGTGTGGGCCGTCAGGAGCGTGGCTTGGGCAAAACCCGACTGACGAGTTGGAGACTGATTCCTCTGCGCCGTGGGCCAGGAGAACGCGCGCCGCCGATTCCCCAACCCCCTTGACCCCGGGTCTAGGTTGACCCAACCATGGTGTGCGCTCGTACGCGCCGATCCCAAGGGAGGGCCCACCATGGCTGGCCTCACACACGCGACCTGCGCCCCGTGCCGAGGCGGCGCCCCCACGCTCACCGACGCCGAGGTCGCCCACCTCCAACCCCAGGTACCGGATTGGCGCGTGGTCGAAGTGGAAGGGATCAGACGTATCGCGCGGACGTACGCGTTCAAGGACTTCCGCCAGGCAATGGAATTCACCGCCCGGGTGGGTGAGCTCGCCGAGCGCGAGCAACACCACCCCGACATCCACCTCTCCTGGGGCAAGGTCCGGGTGGAGAGCTGGACGCACAAGATCAAAGGGCTCCACGAGAACGATTTCATTCTCGCGGCCAAGACCGATGAGGTCTACGGGCAATCGCCGCGCTCGTGACCCGCGTGTCTTTGACGGGACGGGCAACGGGCATCCGCGGGCGCCCGCCGGAATCGACGTGGACGCCCCGCTTGCCCGTCCGCTCAATCTGCCGCAGAAGCGGAACGCTCTCCGAGTAGTCCTTCTGAGTGCATCCAGAACCGCTCCGCGCTCACATGGCGTCGAGTCTTCGGGAGTCCCGGCGCGGTTCAGTGATGTCCGGGCTTGGGATTCATGTTCCGGCCAGGATCGCGGCGATGGTCGTCAGAAACTGCTTAACGCCCATCGGCTTGGCGATGTAGTCATCGCACCCCGCGGCTCGAATGCGAGCCTCGTCGCCCTTCATCGCCAAGGCGGACAGGGCGACCACGTGAATGGCGCGCGTGGCGTCGTCCTGCTTGAGCAACGCGGTCGCTTTAAGGCCGTCCATGCCGGGGAGCTGGATGTCCATCAGGATCAGGTTGGGCAGTTCTTCGCGCGCCAACGCCAGCCCGGCCTCTGCATCAATCGCACAGAGCACCGTATGGCCCGCCGACCGCAGCAGGAATACCGCCA
>JANNKI010000425.1:0-3510 GCA_031396225.1 bacterium
GAAGTTCTCCTTCGTCTTGGCCGCGGACTGGGCCCACTTCGTGGCCTCATCCTTGGCCACGCCCGCGTCCACCGCCCAAGCGGCCGCGCGGTAGGGCGTGCGCCAGTCGTCGGCTTTGGCGGCCGCGATCGCGGTGCGCGCCGCGGCGAGCGTCTTGCCGTTCGTGTCCACCGTGATCTTGATGGGCACGGAGAGCTGCTCCCAGCGAAGGTTCAGCGTGACGGCATCCGCCGTTGGCTCGTCGAACGTGAACTGCATGCGCTCCACGGAACCGGCCGGCATCGGCTTCACCGTGACGCGCAGCGCGTCGTCCTTGGCGTCGTAGGCGTAGGCGCCCCACATCTCCTTCTGCGAGGAGAACGCCACCGTCCAGGAATCGGCGGTGGGAATGGTGACGAACGCGTACGTGCCCGCGGGCAGCTTCTTTCCCTCGACCATGATCTCGTCGGAGCACGTGAACTGGGTAGCTTCATTGGCGCCCGTGCGCCAGGGCTGGGCCCACGGCACCAGCGCACCCCAGATGGCGCGGCCCTTGACCGCGGGCCGGGAGTAGCTGATCGACAGGTCGGTGGTCCCCACGGTCTGCTGCACCTTGGCGGCGGGGCTCGGACGGGGGGTGGTGAACGGCTGGGCCGAGGCCGGGAGGGCCAGAGCGAGGGCGAGGAGGCCGGCGCCGAGGCGCGTGAATTGCTTTTGTCGCATGGTGGAGGATCTCCGGACTTGGAAGGTGGTGAGAAACGCTCGGGAATTGACCACCGGGCAGGCCGCTGCGGCTCTGGGCGGCTGGAGCGGACCCTACCAGAAGGTCCGGGGGCTGCACATAGAGACACCGCGCCGGGCGATTCGCGATGCGAAACGCCAGCCGGCAGGGTTAGAATGCTGTCGGCATCCTCGAAGTCCGTCCCCCATACCCCCGTGCAGGGAGGGAACATGCAGCTGCGATTTGACATCCGGGCCGCACTCCTCACGGCGCTCATCGTTGGGAGCGCCCAAGCCTGTCCGAACCATCCTGCGAAGACCGCTGCGGCGGTGACGCCCCGCACGCTGGCGAACCCTGCCCTGGTCGCGTGGAAGCCACGCGCCTGGACCCCCGTGACGCCGCTCACGCTAGCTTCCCAAGGGCTCCGCGTGGCCATCGACCCGGTGGACGGGACCATGGGGATGCCCGCCCCGGACGAGCTCTCGCAACAGGTGCTGTTCGGTGATCACGCACCCGTAGCCGTGACGCGCCGGTCGAACGGTTCGTTGCGAGCGCAGTTGGACGAGCGGTTCGCCGAGTTCGCGGTGGTCACGCTTGGCGCCGACGGCAGGCCGCGCTGGACGTGCGTCAAGGGTCCGGCAGGCGCCGAGCAGTTCATGAAGCACCCGGTGGCGAAGGCCCCGACGCCCGCGCCCGGCACCGTGTGGGAGGACAAGTGATGACGCGCTCACTCGTTCGCACACTTGCCTCGGCTGCGTTGCTCGCCACGTTGGCCGCGCCCTCGTTCGGCGCCGCCACGATCACGATCATCAACATGGACGGGGCCGGGGAGGGCTTCAATGACCCCACGGTCGTGGCAGCGGTCGGCGGGAATCCCGGCACCACCCTGGGCCAGCAGCGCCTCAACTGTTTCACGCAGGCCGCTGCGATCTGGGGCGCAACGCTCACGTCCTCTGTGACCATCCAGGTCCAGGCGGCGTTCAATCCGCTCACCTGCACCGCGACCAGCGCCGTGCTGGGCTCGGCCGGGCCACGCTTCGTCGAGGCCAGCCACCCGTCGTTCGAGTTCCAGGACTACTGGTATCACGAAGCACTCGCCTGCAAGCAGGCGGGTGTGGACCTCACCCCGTTCGGTGATCCGGGATTGCCGCCCGGGGACACCGGCGCCGACATCAGCGCCCAGTTCAACTCGAATCTCGGCAATCCCGGCTGCCTCACCGGCTCGGGTTGGTACTACGGCTTCGACCATAACGAAACCACCAAGATCGACCTGCTGGCCGTGCTCCTGCACGAGTTCGGCCACGGACTCGGGTTCAGCACCACCACCAGTGGCTCGACGGGCAACTACTTGAATGGACCGCCCGCGCTGCCCGCCCTGTGGGATCGCTTCCTCCGCGACGAGACCACGGGACTCCACTGGGACGAGAACTCCGCGGCTCAGCGCGTCGCCTCGGCCATCAACACCGGCAACCTCACCTGGGACGGCGAGGAGACGAGCTACGGCGCGTCCTCCTTCCTGAGCGCCGCTCCGGAACTGGTGGTGCCGTTCGCGCCCGGGTCGTTCATCGGGAACGGGGCCGCGTTCGGCCCCGCGATCACCGCTGGCGGAGTCACCGGGCAGGCCGTGGTCGTGGTGGATCCGTTGGCGCCCACCGAGGACGGCTGCGAGACGCCGTTCGTGAACGCCGCGGCGCTGGTGGGCAAGATCGCCGTCATCGATCGCGGCCTCTGCAACCACACGGTCAAGGTGAAGAACGCGCAGAACGCCGGGGCGATCGGCGTGGTCGAGGTGAACAACGCCGCAGGCCTGTTCTCGCCCGGCGGCAGTGATCCCACCATCACCATCCCCACGCTGGCCATCTCCCAGGCCGACGGCGCGGCGCTCAAGACAGCCATTTCCGGCGGCGCGACCTCCGTGACGATCCGCCTGAGCCCCACGGCGATCGCGGGGGCGCATCCCAGCGGCCGGGTGCGTATGTACGCGCCGAATCCATTCGCGGGCGGCTCGAGCGTGTCGCACTTCGACGTGTCGGCCACGCCCAACCTGCTCATGGAGCCGGCCATCAGCGCCGACCTCACCAGCAGCCTGGACCTGACCCTGGACCTGTTCCAGGACATCGGCTGGATCGCGCACACGGTGAGCGTCCCAGGTTCCGACCTCAAGAGCCGCGTGGCACTGGCGAGCAGCCCGAATCCGGCGCGTGGCTCGCTCAGGATGTCGTTCGACCTGGCCTCGGACGAGAACGTCGAACTGACGCTTTACGACGTGACGGGCCGAGAAGTGCGAGCGCTGGCGAAGGGCGCCTACCCCGCCGGTCGGCACGACGTTGCGTGGGATGGGCTCGACCAGCGTGGACATCCGGCGGCGCCGGGGGTGTACCTGGCCCGCTTGAAGGGTGCGCGCACGCAGGCTACGCACCACCTGGTGCTGATCGACTGATCGCGGGCGGTTCGCCCGCCGGAGCACGACGGCCCCGCCCCGGATCTCGGGGCGGGGCCGTTCTGGCCTACAAGGCCCGCGAGCCGCGCAGGAGGAATACGTCGGCCGCGCGGTGTCAGGAGCTCAAGCCGCGCGTCGGAGGAGCGTCTCCAGTTCGGGGAGCAGCCGAGCCAGCTGCGACTCGAGCCGCGTCAGCAGTGACGTCGCGCGCGGGAAGTCTGACGCACGCACCGCACGCTCCACCTCGAGGGCCGAATCGGCCGCGGGCTGCGCGGCCAGCGTGAGCAGCAGGCCCTTGAGCGTGTGCGCGCAGCGCAGCGCGCCCTGGGCCTCGCCCGTCGAGAGCCCCTTGCGCAGGTCGCGCAACTGC
>JANNKI010000068.1:0-6019 GCA_031396225.1 bacterium
GCGCGGCCACGACCGCGCCGGCCACGAACCCCAGTTGCACCGCGATCGTGAGCCAGGCCGCCTCGCCTGAGGACAGCGACCACTCCACGCTCAGCGCGCGCACGACCGCCGTGCCCGAGAACCACGTGCTCATGCCGAGCAGCGTGGTGAGTGCCAGCCACGCCAGCGCCACCCAGCGCTCACGCGGGCGCGCGGAGGGCGGTGACTCAGCGGCGGGAGGCGCCGGCACCCGTGAGGTCGCGCTCGGAACGCGCCGCGATGCTCGCGATGATCAGTGCATTGAGCAGCATGAACAGCGCGAGCGGCACCATCCGCACGGCGAGCCCGGCCGGGAGCGGCCAGTCGGCTGGCAATGGCGGCGCGAACGAGGCGACCAGCATGGACCATGGTGCGGCAAGAATCGCCGCGAACATGCTGACCGTTCCGGAATGCCCGAGCAGTGTCTCCACCAGCATGGCGACGAGGGCCAGCGCCGAGACGCCCAGGTAGATCTTCGCGGCCCGCCGGCCCCAAGCGGTCATGGACGGCGGCGCCGGCGTCACGGGCGCCGCGCTGCCCGAGCTGGGCGAACCCAGCTCAGTCATGCAGGCCGCCAGGCACTTTATCGGTGCCCTTGGCGATGCGGTCGTTCCACGATTCGAACGGCTTGCCGCGCGTGTCGTCCACCATGGTGATGCAGCCCGGCACCGGGCAGACGTGCGCGCACAGGTTGCAGCCCGTGCACTCGTCCCAGTCCGCCCACGTCACGTGCACACCGCTCGATTTCTGCCTGGCGATCGCGGCGTCGCGCGTGGGGGCCCGGTGGCCCTCGGGCAACGGGTGCTCACCCACGTGGATGCAGTGCACCGACGTGTCCCGGCACGCCACGTAGCACAGGTCGCAGCCGATGCACTTCTCGGGGTCGATGTGCGCGGTGACCTTGTAGTTCAAGTCCAGCTCGCCCCACTCGGTGTAAGCGCCCAGCGCCGCGCCACGCAGCTCGCTCACCGACTTCATGCCCTTCTCGTCGAGGAAGTTGGAGAGCCCGTCGATCATGTCCTCCACGATGCGGAAACCGTAGTGCATGGCGGCAGTGCACACCTGCACGCTGGTGGAGCCGAGCGCGATGAATTCCGCGGCGTCGCGCCACGTGGCGATGCCGCCGATGCCCGAGATGGGCACCGTCACGCGCGGATCGCGGCCCAGTGCCGCCACCATGTGCAGCGCGATCGGCTTGACCGCGGGGCCGCAGTAGCCGCCGTTCGTGGAGCGATTCCCCACCACGGGCTCGGGCACCATCTTGTCGAGGTTCACGCCGGTGATGCTCTTGATGGTGTTGATGAGCGACAGCCCGTGCGCGCCGGCCTCGACCGCGGCCACGCCGGGCTCGAGGATATCGCCGATGTTCGGCGTGAGCTTGATCAACACGGGCACGCTCGAGTACTTGACCGCCCAACCAGCCACGACCTTCAAGACCTCGGGCTCCTGCCCCACCGCCGAGCCCATGCCGCGCTCACACATGCCGTGCGGGCAGCCGAAGTTCAGCTCCAGGCCGTCGGCGCCCGCGTCGATGGAGCGCTTGATGATCTCGCGCCAGTCGTCCTCGGACTCCACCATGAGCGACACGATGACCGCGTGCTTCGGGTAGCGGCGCTTGACCTCACGCACCTCGCGCAGGTTCACCTCGAGCGGCCGGTCGGTGATGAGCTCGATGTTGTTGAAGCCCACCATGCGCGTGCCGTTCACGTGCAGCGCGCCGAAGCGACTGGACGTGTCCACGATCGGGTCGCCGAGCGTCTTCCACACCGCCCCGCCCCAGCCCGCGTCGAACGCCCGCATGATCTGCTCGCCGGTGTTCGTGGGTGGCGCACTCGCGAGCCAGAAGGGATTGGGGCTCTGGATGCCTGCGAACGAGATGGACAGATCGGCCATGGGCGCGTCACCTGGGACGCGGGCCCGGGGGCCCGCCGGGTCTGGGGCTCGCGGGCCCGTGATGGCGTTCATGGCAGCATAGCCCCGATGCGCCCGGGCGCGCCACGCCGACCCTGGCTCGCGGCTCTGGACAGCGCGGCCTCCGGCCGTCGCCGACCGGGGGCCGTGAGGAACGCAGCGCGTCAGCGCACCACGACGACCTTGAGGCTCCGAGCGATCGAGCCGGCGCGGAAGTTGGCGTAGTACATGCCGGGCGGCACGCGAGCGCCCGCGGCATCGGTGCCGTTCCAGCGCAACGTGTACCGGCCGGGGGCCTGGCGCTCGTTCGCGAGCGTACGGATCCGGCGGCCGAGCATGTCGTGAACGGTGAGCGTCACCGGAGCCGAGCCATTCGCGGCCACGTCGCTCCCGATCGCGTACTCGAACGACGTGCCGTCCCTCCCCATCGGGTTCGGCGCGGGGAGCGCGGCGAATGTCACCGAGGGCGTTCCCTGCCCGCCCGGACCCACCGCCAGCGGCGAACACCCCGCCACCTGCACGTTGTCCACGTACCAGCCGTCGAGCTCGAAGAGCTGATCGCTCTGCAGGCGGAACCGAACCAGCACCGTCTGTCCGTTGTACGCCGCGAGGTCGAGGTTCACGTGACGCCAGTCCGTCGGGTCGGCCACGTTGTCCCCCCAGCCCGGATCGTCGCCCTGGTCGTAGCGCGCCAGCTCGGTCCACGACTGCCCGTCGTTGTTCGAGATCTCGACGATCCCATAGTCGAAGTCGAGCTCGGTGATGCAGATGTGGTCGAACGTGAGCCGCGAGTCGCCCTGCAGCACCGCGGGAACCGCGAAGATGGCGATGGCATTCACGGTGCCGCCGCTGGGGGCGCCGCGATAGGGCACTCCGGGTGGGCTGTCGGAGAAGCCGAACGCGCCCGCCTGGCCGAACGGCACCACATCCCACTGGCTGCCGGGTTGGCTCTCTTCGCGGATCCAGAGGGCGGCGTTCCCGGCCTCGAACCCGTCAGCCGACGTGCACCCGGTGAGGCCGGCGAACTCGTGGTCGGAGGCCCGGCCGGTCTCGCCGCCCCCGATGACGCCCGAGACCTCGTAAAGATAGAGACCCCGATCGGCGGAGTCGTCGTACTGGAACTCGGAGCCCCCGAGGGTGGCGATGCGCGTTCCGCCGCGGTAGACGCGCACGGAGTCGTAGAGACCTGCGTTGACCCACTGGAGGTGCACCGCATCGCCGATGTCGCTGGCGTTGGCGGCGATCGCGGCGAGCCCGCCGGGCGGCAGCAGGATCGACGCGTTCGGGCGCACGAAGGCCAGCAGGTTGTACTCGGCGTAGTCCGTCTGGGCCCCGACGTGCGTCACGCGCAGGTAGTACGTGCCGCTCGACGAGGCGTAGAAGTCGAGCCGCGCGTCGCGGATGTTGGGCTGGACGTTGTCGTTGCTGCCGAGCACATTGCCGCCCGAATCGAGCAGCTCGACGCGCGGATCGCTCTTGCTGTAGGGCCCCTTGGTCTCGAAGCCGTAGCGAGTGCCGGCGGCCGCCTCGAACCGGAGCAGGTCCTGGTCCCCGACGTCGAACAACGTGTGGTACTGGGGCGCGGGGTGATTGGCCGAGCCGAGCGAGCCGTAATGCCCCGTGAAGTCCGCGGCGGCGTCGGTGTCGCTGCCGCTGATGTCACGCGCCAGGTTGCCGGGCGCGGGCGGCGTGTCGAGCAGCCCCGTGTAGGCGAGCGGCGCCGGCACCGGGGTGTTGTTGTTGACGCCGTTGGCATCGCGCCACTTGACGAAATCCACCGGCGTGTTGGTCGCATCGCGCAACAGGCAGGCGCCGTCGAGCCCGTTGTTCCACGCGGCATTGAAGTTCTGTTGGTCGCCCGCGTAAAGGTGCACCGGGCCGTCGGCCACGAGCGGAGTGCCGCCCTCGTGCACCACGACGACCTCGCCCGGGCCCAGCGTGAATGTCGGGAAGACAAAGGTGTTGATCGAGTCCTGGGGCGCGAGACCGTTCGCGAACACCTCGAGCCTCCAGCCGGTCAGGTCCATGGGGGCGTCGGCGCCGTTGTACAGCTCGATCGCATCGAGAGGCCCGAGATGGAGTTCGTTGATGACCACCCTGCCGATCGCGTTGATCGCGTGCGGCAGCGGAGAGATCGCGGTCGCCGCGCCAATCGAGCCGTCCGGCTCGAAGCCGTCGGCCACGAACGGCATGCCGGCCAGCTCGACGAAGATGTTCTCGAGCCCGGCCTGCATGAAGCCGGCGCCGTTCCGGGCGAACCAGCCCTGCCAGTAATCCTCGACCGTGACTGGATTGCCCGACGGGATCGATGGCAGGTAGTTCCGCTCGATGTCCCACGCATAGCTGTCGGCCACCTCGACGATGTCGTCGTCCGTGCCCGGTGTGGCGTCCGGCGTTCCGGGACCGTCCAGCAGATCCCAGAGCGCCGATGTGATGTTGGTCTCGTTGGCCGAGCCGACCTGGCCGATGGGTGTGCCGTCGTCGCCGAAGTTCCCGGTCTCGAAGTCGTACGAGAACGACAGCCCGCCCGGCGTGCCCACGGGGGGCGGGATCGCGAGATCGCCGTAGAGGCTCACCAGGTTGTCGGTGCCGAGTGTGAGCGCGCGATGCTCACGCACCTTGGCGCAGTGATACGTGGCGGCGCCCTCGCCGTAGGCGAGTAGCACGTTGGCGTCGTTGTCGCCGATGAAGTGCGGGCCGCCCGGGTTGTCGGAGCGCGAGAAGTTGTCGTCGTACCAATGGCCGGTCTCGTGCAGGATGACGGTGTCGGACCAGGCGTCGGTGTCGTTGCCCTGCCCCGGCGACGACAGCAGGATGGTGTTCTGGGTGTAGTTGGAGCCCTCGTTGGCGTTGTTCGGCCCCCAGCTGTAGCTCACGTACTCGCTGGCGTCGGGCAGCCGGCCAAGGATGCCCGGCTGGCTCATCCAGTCGAAGAAGTCCACCGCGCAGTCGAAGATGTTGAACGCCTGCGCCACGCCGGTGCCGTCGGTGTCCTGGATGAGGAAGCTGCCGAAGTCGTGACTCGTTCCCGGGTCGTGCGCCAGCTCGGGGTCGGTCGTAATCGCGTGGACCGGAGCATTGGGCGGGACCCAGCCACCCATGAGATCGCGTTCCACAGCGTCCACGACCCAGATCTGGTAACCGGGACGTCCATCCGTGAGACAGCGAGCGTAGAAGCTGACCGGAAGGGCCTGGCCGGTCACTTCGATGGAGTAGTTCCCGCTTGCGTCCGTGTATCCGCTCGCGAGCACGAGCGTGGTGGCCAGGTTGACGATCTCCACCGTGGCCCGGCGGATCGGGAGGTTCTGGACGGCGCCGGTGTAGCCATTGCCGTCCCACAGGCGGTCCTCGTAGAGGAACCGCCCGCTCACCGTGAAGGCGCCGGCCGTCGCGGGTAGCGTGAGCAGCATCGCGAGGATCCCGAGGAGTCGCTTCATCGCGGGATCCTCCGCGCCGGATACTCGGCGACGAGCTGCCCGGAGGCCCCGGCCACGATGCGGGCCGGATTGCCCGGGCCATCAGGGAGGAGGTTGAATGTGGCGCCGCGCCCGATGCGGCCGGCGGGACCTTCGCCCTCGACACGGAACTGGATGAGCGAACGGTCCGCGCCGGCGGGCACGGCGAACGTGAAGTCCGCGGTGGCCTCGTTCCGCGCGCCCATGCGGCCCAGCGAGGCGCGCGATCGCCCGAGCACCGCGGCCCCACCCGGCGATGCGATCCGGGCCTCGGCCGAGGCCAGCCCGACCCTCGAGGTGGTGGTCAATCGGAGTCGCACCGTTGCGTCCCCTCGCCGGTCTTGAAGGTGATGGTGATGGTCTCTCCACGATCAATGTAGGACTTGACCGCAAGCGAAAGGCCGATCAGTGCCGCGACGATCGGAATGATCCAGACCAGCTGGACCGCAAAGCGCCGTTTCGGTTCGCTGACCGCGTCGGGAATGTCGGAAAACTCCGGGTTCTGAGGCGTATCGGTCATGAAGTTCTCTCTTTCTGAAGGGTATCCCAGATCAGTCGCGGATCGAATTGCATGGACGCGAACATGGTCAACACCACGACAGCGCCAAAGGCCAGCGCAGCCGGTCCCGCCTTGA
>JANNKI010000122.1:0-5758 GCA_031396225.1 bacterium
CGGTGATGACCACAGGATCGGTGAACAGCGTCTTCCCCGCGGGCTTGAGCACGCGGTGCCAGTCCTTGAGCACGCGGAGACGATCGGCGAAGTGGTTCGCGGAATCGATGCACAGGATCGCATCCAAGGTGGAGTCGGGAAACGGAAGTCTCGTGGCCGCGTCAACCTGCTCGAAGGCGACGCGCTCGGCAAGCCCGTGAGCCTGCGCTCGTTGGACCGCCGCCGCGACCCCGTGGCCGTTGATGTCGATGCCCGTGACGCGTCCGCCTCGAAGTGGCTGTAGGCGCTGTCGAACAGGTCGACCTTGCGGTGCATGGCATCCTCCGAGGGCTGGGCCCCCCGAACCGGCGTCTGTTCGCTGCCGCGCGCGATGGGAATCACCACGACGTTCTCCGAAGCGTTCTCGAGAACACGATCCTGGGCATGGTGTTCATCCGCTCGGCCACGTCCGGCTCGCCATGAGTGCCGCGCGAGTCGTGTGCTCGTTCGCGAGGGCCGGCATGATCGACCACGTCGCGAGGATACATCCGTGATCGCGTGAGACGACACACGCAACTCATTGGCCGAGTTCTTGACCACGCCCGGGCGCTGCCTCACTCTCATGGCTTCCATGGCCGCCACACCTCAAGAACTCCGCTCCGGGCAGCAGATCCTGCACTACCGCCTCATCGAGAAGCTCGGTGAGGGCGGCATGGGCGTGGTGTGGAAGGCCACGGATTCGAGCCTCGATCGCCCGGTCGCGTTGAAGGCGCTGCCACCCGCGTTCTCGGCTGACTCCGAGCGGCTCGCCCGCTTCGAGCGCGAGGCCCGGCTGCTTGCCTCGCTCAATCACCCCAATATCGCCACGGTCTACAGCGTCCACCAGGTGGAGGGCGTGCGCTACCTGAGCATGGAGTTGGTCCCCGGCGAGGACCTCACCCAGCGCATCGCGCGCGGGGCCGTGCCGGTGTCCGAGGCGCTCGAACTGGCGCGACAGATGGCGCTGGCGCTCGAGGCGGCGCACGAGAGCGGCGTGGTGCACCGCGACCTGAAGCCCGCGAACATCCGTATCACGCCCGACGGCCGCGTGAAGGTGCTGGACTTCGGCTTGGCCAAGGCGCTCGAAACCGACACGCGCTCGTCGTCGCTCTCGGCCTCGCCGACGTACGCGCTGAGTGCCATGACGGGCGGCATGATCATCGGGACCGCGGCCTACATGAGTCCCGAACAGGCGCGCGGCCAGGCCGCGGATCGCCGCGCCGACATCTGGTCGTTCGGCGTGGTGCTCTACGAGATGCTCACGGGCAGCCGCGGTTTCGACGGCGAGACCGTGTCCGACACCCTGGCGGGCGTGCTCCGCGCCGAGCCCGACCGTTCGCTCCTGCCCCGCGACCTGCCCGTGCGCGTGCGGGCGCTGCTCGAGCGCTGCCTCGAGAAGAGCCCGCGCCGCCGGCTTCGCGACATCGGCGAGGCCGTGTTGGTGCTGGAGGACGTGCTGGCGGGTCGTGGAGCCGAGGTCGAGGCACCGGTCGCCGCCACCACCCCGGCCGCCGCGCCCGCGGGCTTTCGTGCGTGGTGGCCACTAGCCGTGGCGGCGCTCGCACTGGTCGCCGCTGGCGTCGCGTGGATGCGACCGGCTCCCGGCCCCGCTCCGCTCCGTAAGATGACACTGGCGCTCCAGACCACCGCCAGCCCGGTGCAACTCCCGGTCCTGTCTCCTGACGGAACCCAACTCGCCTACGTGCAGGGCACCGAGCTCTGGGTGCGCGACTTCACGCAGCTCACCTCGCGCCGGCTCGCGGAGGGCCTCGACGAGGACTTCCGCCCCCTGTGGTCGCCAGACGGCCAGTCCATCGCGTTCGGCACCGCCAGCGCGCTGTCTCGCGTGAGTGTGACGGGCGGTGCAATCTCGCAGATCTGCGCGGTGCCCGACTTCACGGGGGGAGCTGGCGGCGCCTGGCCCCGAGAGGGCCGCATCCTGTTCACGCGCGGCTCGGATCACCTCTACCAGGTTGCCCAGGGCGGGGGCGTGCCGGCGGTGCTGGTGGCGCGAATCGACTCCACCGAGGGCGATCTCCACCATCCACTGGTACTTCCCGGCAAAGGCGCGATCGTCTGCATCCTGCACCTGCTCAAGTCCGGCCCCACGGTCATCGCGGTGGTCGAGCCGGGCAAACGCCGCGAACTGCTCGCCGTGACGAGCGGCTTCCTGTGGCAGCTCGAATACGATCCGCGGGGATTCCTGATCTACGGCCGGCTCGGGGACGGAGCCGGGATCTGGGCGCTCCCGTTCTCGGTGGATCGCCTGGAAGCGACCGGCGAGCCCTTCTTGATCGCTCCCGACGGCGGCTCGCCCTCGATCGCGTCGAACGGCTCGCTCTCCTATCGGTTGGGCCTCGCCGGGCTCGAGAGCCACGTGATCCGACTCGACCGCTCCGGCGCCGTGCGGGACACGCTGGGGCGGCCCAGCCCCGGCCTCTGGTCGCTCCTGCCCTCCCCGGATGGACGTTCGCTCGCGGTCGAGATCCGAGAGACCGGGGAAGGGGATATCTGGAGTTACGACCTCGAGCGCGGGACCGAGGGCCGCCTGGCGTTCGGGCCCGGCCGGCAGGGCGAGCCGGCGTGGTCGCCCGACAACCTCACTTTGGCGTATCGCGAGTTCAGCACGACCACTGTCATGCTCGCACCGGCTGATGGCTCGCGCGCACCGCGCCGATTCGTGAACGGAATGCACCCGCATTTCACGCCCGACGGGAAGAAGATCCTCTACTCTCGTGACGCGAAAGCCAACCGAGTGGACATCTGGATCGCCTCGCTGGAGTCCTCGGGCGATTCGATGGCGGTGCTCGCGACCGCCGCCGAGGAGAACTACCCCGCCCCGGCGCCGCAGGCCCCATTCATGGCGTACGATTCGGACGAATCGGGCCAGACCGAGGTCTACTTGAAGCCCTATCCCCAGGGCGACGGCCGCTGGCAGGTCTCCATGAAGGGAGGCGAGCGGCCAGTCTGGAGCCGGACCGGCGACCGCCTTTACTACTACAACGATACCGACCTCTATGAAGTCCCGGTCCAGCTCACCCCAAGCGTTCGCCTCGGCACGCCGCGAGTGATCTTCCGCATGAGTCCCCTCAGGCTACGCACGATCGGACGTTTCACCGTGCTGCCCACGGCGGACCCGGATCGGTTCTACGCCATCCAGAACACCGGCGCCCCGGCCCAGTCCCCGAATGACGCGGTGGTGGTCGAGAACTGGCCTGCGGAGTTCGCGAAACGGAAGTAGCGTCGGGTCCCAGGCCGCCTCTCCGCCGTGCCGTTCCAGCTCCGACGGTGATCGGCGCACGGATCGGTCGCTTTGCGCCCGCTCGTCACCGCTTCCTCGCGACCACGCGATACGCGCGTGCCCAGCGATGGGTCGGGAGTGCGCGCAACACCAGGTTCGCGGCGTGCACGATGTCGTTGGCGGCGCCGCCGAAGTGCGGCAGCGCGCGCGCCTCGAACCCGCGGCGCGCGAGCCGCGTGGCGAGGTCGCGACCATCGAACAGCTGCTCGAGCAGATAGCCGAACTTGGGCTCGCGAGGGCACTGGCCGCGTTGGTAGGCGCTCGTCGGGGCGGGAGCGCCCGCCAGATGCGCGCTCACGGCGCGAACGATCTGGCCGCGGTTCATGCCCGAGGTGAGCCGCGCCAGTTCACTCGCTTTCGCCTCGGGGAGCTGCGGGAACTCCGCGCGCACGATGCGCTCGCGCCGGTTCACCATGGGGTCGCGCACTTCGTGCTCGCCGATCTGGCCCTCGGGCCCCTGTTCGAAGCGCTGCCAGAGTGCCACCGTGTGTTCGCGCAGCCCCGGGTTCGCGCCGTTATTGCCGTCCGAGACCAGCACGTGCCCGCCGGGCTTGAGAACGCGTGCGCACTCGTCGAGGAACGCATCCACGTCGTAATAGTGCGAGATGGCTTCGATGGACAGCACGATGTCGGCGGTGCCGCTGCGCAGGGGAAGTCGCGAGGCATCGCCACACACGTGCATCACGCGATCGCCGAGGTAACCGAAGTGCGCCGCATCGCGACTCGCATGGGAGCTCGCCCACTCCTGTAGTAGCTCGAGCGCCCACACGCGCCTCGCGCCCCAGCTCGCGAGCAGGTCGGAGACCAGGCCGAAGCCCGCGCCCACGTCCACCACCACCTTGTCGCGCACGCCGCCCACCAGGTCCATGAGCTGGCGCTTGGCCCGCACCCACGTGCGGAAATTGCGGTCGTCGAGCAGGTTGCCGTGGTAGCTCAGGTACCTGGCGGCCACGCGGTCGGACGCCTGGACGAGCGACCGGCGCACGGCGTGCACGAACTCGGGAGGCGCGGGCACGCCAGCCAGCGTGCTGATCTCGGGCATGGACGGGGGACCTGAGGGGTGGAACCGGACCGATGAGCGCGGATAGTAAACCACACCGCGTCCCGTGCAGGCGAGGCTCGTCATCCATCCCTAGGGCTCAGCGCGCCGGCGTGCTGCCCTCGCCCGCCGCGGCCAGCACGCGTTCGATCCGCGCGAGCCCCAGTTCGATCGCCGCCAGCGACACCGCGCCCACCGAGAGGCGGAACCACCCGTCCTCTTCGGGCACGCCGAATGCTTGGAACGGCACCACCGCCACGCCGGCTTCGTCGAGCAACAGCCGGCGCACGTCCTCGTTCGTCTCGAGCGAGCGCCCGAGCGCATTGCCGCCGAGTGGGAAGCGCACCGACAGGTAGAGCGTGCCCTCGGGTGCGACCGCCTCGACCGGCAGCCCGGCGCGACGCATGCGTTCGAACCCCGCGTGGAGCGCGCGCAGGCGCACGCCCAGGCGCTCGGCCATCTGCGCGCGAAACTCGCCGAAGGCGTGCTCGTCGGCCAGGAACGCCGCCGTGGCCACCTGCTCGGGCCTGGGCGCCCACGCCCCGACGTGACCCAACAGGTCGGACATGCGCGCCGTCACGGCCGGATGCGCCAACGACCAACCCACGCGCAGCCCGGTCGCCGCGAGCGACTTGGAGATGGCGTCGATCAGCACGGTCCAGGGCGCCACCTCCGGCACCAACGCCGGGGGCGTGAGCGGGGCGCCGGTGTCGAACGTGGTGGCCCAGTAGACCTGGTCGAACATCAGATAGACCGGTCGCTGGCCGGTCGGTTCTCGGCGGATGTTCTCGTCCACCACCATGCGGCTGATGGCGGCGAGTGAGTCGGGCTCCATGTTCGTGCCGGTGGGGTTCAGAGGCGAACTCAGCGCCAGCAACCGTGCCTCGGGCAATACCGCCGCGATCTGCTCGGGCGTGGGGTGGAACCGGTTCTCGCGCTTGACCGCCAGCGGCACGGCCGTCGCGCCGGTCATGTAGATGTAGTGGTTGTTGTTCCATGACGGCACCGGGAACACCACACGATCCCCCGGATCCACGAGCGTGCGGTACGTGGCGTAGATGAGCGGCCGCGCGCCCCCGGCCACCATCACCGACTCGAGCGGGTAGTCGAGAACCATCTCGCGCCGGTAGAAGTCCACCACGGCCTTCCGCAGCTCGGGCATGCCGATGGCGGGCGGGTAGTTCGAGTTGCCGGCGTCGAGCGCGGCCTTGATGCCGTCGCGGAGCTTGTCGGGCAGCGGGAACTCGCGCGGGTCGAAGTCCCCCACGGTGAGGTTGCAGATGTCGCGACCCGACACGATGGCGGCGCGCACCTCGCCGGCGATGCGCAGCACCTCGGAGCCGATCAGGCCCTGGGCAAGACGTGAGAGCGAACGGCCGGTGATGTTCGCGGAGTCGAGG
>JANNKI010000129.1:0-5141 GCA_031396225.1 bacterium
ATCCCAATGACAGCTCAAGGCGAGACAATAGGAATATTACATTTGCAAAGCACTGCGGCTCCAGACAATCAAATGGATCAGAAGAAGATGACCCTTTCCGAAATCCAGCGACAGCTTGCAGAAGCCATGGCCGATACGATAGCCCTTGCACTGGCAAATTTAAAACTCCGTATCTCACTATTTCACCAATCCATCCGCGATCCGTTGACCGATTTATTCAATCGCCGCTATTTGGAAGAAACTCTCGAACGGGCTGCCGAGCGGCGACATGGGCCGCATCGGCCTGGTGGTGCCCTCGACCGAGCGCGACGTGATCGTGGCCACGGTCGAAGCCCTGGCGGATGACAAGGGCACCTACCGCTCCGACGACGGCGGCGGCAACTGGAACAAGCTCAATGGCATCATCTCGGGGAGCCCGCAGTACTACCAGGAGTTGTCCGCCGACCCCACCGTGCCGGGCCGTCTCTACTCCATGGACACGTTCCTGCAGACCTCGGACGACGGCGGCCGCACGTGGCGCCGCGCGGGGGAGAAGAACAAGCACGTCGACAACCACGCCCTGTGGGTGGACCCCGACGACTCCCGGCACGTGCTCGTGGGTTGCGACGGCGGACTCTATGAGAGCTACGACCGCTGCACCACCTGGAACTTCTTCGCCAACCTGCCACTCACGCAGTTCTACAAGGTCGAGGTGGACCGGGACACGCCGTTCTACAACGTGGTCGGCGGCACGCAGGACAACCAGACGTGGGGCGGCCCCTCGCGCACGAACAACGACCACGGCATCCGCAATTCGGACTGGTGGTTCGTGCTGGGCGGCGACGGGTTCCAGCCGCGGGTGGATCCCACCGATCCGAACATCGTCTACGGCAGCTACCAGCACGGCGAACTCTACCGATACGACCGGAAGAGTGGCGAGCGCACGGAGATCCAACCGCAGCCCGAACCCGGCGAGCCCGGCAGCCACTGGAACTGGGACAGCCCGTTGATCATCAGTCCGTTCTCACACACGCGGCTCTACTTCGCGTCGCAGCGGCTGTACCGCTCGGACGACCGCGGCGACAACTGGAAGCCGGTGAGCCCCGACCTCACCCGCCAACTGGATCGCAACAAGCTCGAGATCATGGGCCGCGTGTGGAGCATCGACGCGGTGGCGAAGAACGCCTCGACCAGCTTCTACGGCAACATCGTGGCGGTGGACGAGTCGCCGCTGCGCGAGGGGCTGCTGCTCGTGGGCACCGACGATGGCCTGGTGCAGGTGAGCGAGGACGCCGGGGCTCACTGGCGGCGCATCGCGTCGTTCCCGGGCGTGGGGGAGTACGCCTACGTCTCGCGCGTGGTGGCGTCGCGCTTTGACGCGCGCACGATCTACGCGACGTTCGACCGCCACAAGATCGGCGATTTCAAACCCTACGTGTTGAAGAGCAAGGACCTCGGCCGCAGTTGGACCAGCATCTCGGGCGACCTGCCGGCCAATTGCACGGTGTACGGGTTCGTGCAGGACACCAAGGATCCCAACCTGCTGTTCGCGGGCACCGAGTTCGGCCTTTATTGCACGCAGGACGGGGGCAAGCGCTGGATGAAGCTCTCGAGTGGCCTGCCCATCCAGTGCATCCGCGACGTCACGATCCAGGCGCGCGAGGACGACCTGGTGGTGGCCACGTTCGGCCGCGGATTCTATATCCTGGACGACCTCTCGCCGCTGCGCCTCGTGAACACCGAGGCCAAGCTCGCTCAGGAGGCAGTGATGCTGCCCGTGCGGAAGTCGCTGCTCTACGTGCAGGCCTCGCCCATGGGCGGCAAGGGCAAGGCCGAGCAGGGGGAGAGCTTCTACGTCGCGGAGAACCCGCCTTACGGCGTCACCCTCACGTATTACTTGAAGGACGATTACAAGTCGAGGCGCGAGCAGAGACGTGCGCTTGAGAAGACGGTCATCAAGGGGGGCGGCGACACGTTCTATCCCCCATGGGACAGCGTGCGCGCCGAGGAGCGCGAGGAGGCCCCCACCGTGCTGCTCACCGTGACCGACGCGCAGGGGCAGGTGGTGCGCCGCCTGACGGGGCCGCCCAAGGCAGGTTTCCAGCGCGTGGCCTGGGACTTCCGCTGGGCGGATCACGCTCCCGCAACGCTCACGCCTCGGACACGTAACGACTGGGAGAGCGACGGCGGCGGGCCACTCGCCGCACCCGGCACGTATCGCGTGCAACTCGCCAAACGACTGAACGGCGTGGTCACGAACCTGGGCGAGCCGCAGGCGTTCGTGATCGAGCCGCTCCAGAACACGTCGCTACCCACGGCCGACCGCACGGCGCTACTCGCGTTCCAGCGTAAGGCCGCACGACTCCAGCGCGCCATCATGGGCACGCAGCGCGTGCTCCAGGAGGCGCAGGAGCGCGCGCAACTGCTGCGCCGCGCGCTCGACGACACGCCCGCCGCAGATGCGGTCGCCATGCGCCTCGAGGCCGGCGCGCTGATCGATCGGCTGCGCGGCGTGGACATCGGCTTGAACGGTGACTCGGAGATCGCGCGCCACAATGAGGCCACGCCGCCGTCGCTCAGCGATCGCATCAGCCGCCTGGTGGACGGCAGCTGGACCTCGACCAGTGCCCCCACCGGCTCGCAACAGCGCGCGTATGACATCGTCTCAACGTCGCTCGGCGCCGAGCTCGCGGAACTGCGCGGCACTCTTGACGCGCTGGACGCACTCGGCAAGCGCGCGGAGGCGCGCGGGGCGCCGTGGACGCCCGGCCGCGTTCCCGACTGGAAACCCGAGTGACGACCCGGCGCTCACCCATGCAAGAGAGAGGACGCCATGGCCAGACCTTCGCACGCTGACGCCCAACTGCTGCTGCACCTCTACGAGATCCGTCGTGAACCCGAGCTGCGGCGGGCGCGACAGTGGCTGCTGTCGGAGTTCAAGCCCACGACGTGGGCCGACGTGAAGTCACGCTACCTCTCGCACGTGGAGGAGGACCGCTGGTTCCGCATGACCACGTCCTACTGGGAGATGCTCGCCACGCTCGTCAATCGCGGCACGCTGCACGACGAGCTGTTCTTCGATCACACCGGCGAGGACATCGTGACGTGGGAGCACATCAAGGGGTTGATCCCCGATGCGCGCGCCGACATCCGCCCCACGTACCTCGTGCAGTTCGAGCGCCTGGTGCAGGCGCACCAGACCTATCGCAAGCGCACGAATGAAGCCGCGCTCAAGGCGGCCGCGCGGCCGGCTGCTGCGCCGCGTGGAAAGAAGAAGCGCAGATGAGCTCCACGTTCGGCCGGCTGTTCCGGGTGAGCACGTTCGGCGAGTCGCACGGACCCGCTGTGGGCGTGCTGGTGGACGGCATGCCGCCGGGACTCAAGGTGGACCCGGACGCCATCCAGTACGAACTCGACCGGCGCCGCCCCGGACAGAGCGCGATCACCACGCAACGCCAGGAGGCCGACCGCGTGGAGATCCTGTCGGGTGTGTTCGACGGTGTGAGCCTCGGCACCCCCATCGCGATGTTGGTGCGGAACACCGACCAGCGCTCCAAGGATTACGACGCCTTGAAGAGCGTGTTCCGCCCGGGCCACGCCGACTATACGTACTTCGAGAAGTACGGCGTGCGCGACCACCGCGGCGGCGGCCGCTCGTCCGGCCGCGAGACCGTGGGCCGCGTCGCCGCCGGGGCGCTGGCCAGGAGCGCGCTCGCCACCGTGGGCGTGAGCGTGGTGGGCGGCACCGTGCAGGTCGGCAGCGTCAAGGCGTACGACCGCGACTGGCCGCTCGTTGAGGCGAACCCGGTGCGCTGCCCCGATGCCGACGCCGCCGCACTCATGCAGACGCTCATTGAACGCGTGCGCGACGAGCGCGATTCGGTAGGGGGCGTCGTCGAACTGGTGGCGCGAGGTGTGCCCGTGGGCTGGGGCGACCCGACCATGGAAAAGCTCGACGCCCGGCTCGCTGCCGCGATGCTCTCGATTCCCGCAACCAAGGGCGTGGAGATCGGGGGCGGCTTCGGCATGGTCGAGCTGCGCGGCTCGCAGACGAACGACGTGTTCGACGGCGAGCGCTACGAGAGCAACTTCTCCGGCGGCATCGCCGGCGGCATCTCGAACGGCAACGAGATCGTGGTGCGCGTGGCGGTGCGCCCGGCGACGAGCATCGGCAAGCCCCAGCGGATGGCACGCCAGGAAGGCGGCACCGAGACCGTGGCCATCGAGGGCCGCCACGACCCGTGCATCTGCCCGCGCGTGGTGCCCGTGGCCGAGGCCATGCTGGCCGTGACGCTCATGGATGCCTGGCTCCACCAGCGAGCGCTGCGGGGGCGGGAGCGGTAGCCGTCGCCCGGGGGAGTCACGCAGGGCGAGCCGACGCCCTCGGACTTTCTCGCGTGACGCGCCCGGCCCGCGGCGTTACCTTTGCGATCGGTCAGGGACGCTCTCACCCGAACGCACCCGGCGAACGCCCGGCCACCGGAGCCGGCCGCGGCAACGAACCGGGGGAGGCCCGTATGGAGGCCCGAATCGTCCGCAATGCGATCCGCGCCATGATGGCGCTGCTCGCGCTGTCGTCCGTTATGGCTCCCGTTGCGGTGCGCGCGGCGCTCTACAACATCACCGACCTCGGTAGCCTGGGGGGCGTGCGCGGCAGTGGCGCCTATTCGCTCTCGGGCACGGGCGTGGTGGCGGGCTACTCGTTCGTGGCGGGCTCGAGCTTTGTGCACGCCATGGTCAACGATCACGGCACGGTCCTGGACCTGGGCACGCTCGGCGGCACTCAGAGCCTGGCGCGGGCCGTGAACTCGTCCGGCGCGGTGGTGGGCTGGGCCTATCCGGCGGGGCTCGCGTGGCAGCGCGCGTTCCTCTGGCAGGCGGGCGTCATGATCGAACTGGGCACGTTCGGCGGCAACGTGAGCGATGCCTCCGACATCAACGACGCGGGCACGATCGTGGGCTCGGCGTACGACGCGCTGGGCCGCGAGCGCGCATTCTGGTGGCGCGACGGCGCGCTGCACGAGTTGGGCACGCTCGGCGGCGCGCAGAGCCGCGCGCTCGCGCTGAATGCGTGGGGCGACATCGTGGGCATGTCGGCCATTGCGGGCGATGACGAGTACCACGCGTTCCTCGCCAAGCCCGGCAGCCCCCTCTACGACCTG
>JANNKI010000191.1:0-21812 GCA_031396225.1 bacterium
GCCTTGCTCATGCCGCCCCCTCGCGATGCGCCAGGCCCTCGGCGACTCGGCGCGCCAGGGCCAGCGGCACGTGCGCGCGCTCGGCGATCGAGTCGGGGGCCGCGCCGCGCAGCGCTTCCACAGACCCGAACGCCTTGAGCAGCGCGGCGCGGCGCGCCGGGCCAACGCCCGGGATGCGGTCGAGCGCGCTGCCGATGCGCGAGCGCGAGCGGAGCTTCCGGTGATAGTCGAGCCCGAACCGATGCGCCTCGTCGCGCAAGCGCTGGAGCGAGCGCAGCGCTTCGGAGCGGCGAGCGAGCCGCAGGTCGGCCAGGTGCTCTCGCACGATCAGCTCCTCCTTCTTCGCCAGCCCGATCAGCGCCACCGGGCGTGTCGCGATCCGGTCGAGCGAGGCTCGTGCCGCGCCCACCTGCCCCGCCCCGCCGTCGATCACCACCAGGTCCGGGCGCGGCAACTCGCCCGACTCGACGTGCGCCCAGTAGCGCTCGACCGCCTCACCGATCATCGCGAAGTCGTCGGGCCCGGGCCGCCGGATGCGCATACGCCGATAGAGCGACTTGCGCGCGCGTCCGTCCTCGGCCGCCACCACCGCCGCCCCCGCCTGGTCGGGGCCGAAGTTCGAGATGTCGAAGCACACCATGCGATGCGGCGGCGCCGGCAGGCCGAGTTCTCGCTGGAGCCCCAGCACGGCCTCCGAATGCCGCGCCCGTCGGCCCGCGGCGCGCGCCACCTGCTGCTCGAGCGCCGCGGCGGCGTTCCGTTGCGCCAGCTCCACCAGCCGTCGCGCGCGTCCGCGCGCCGGGGCGGCCAGGTCCACCGCATGGCCCGCGCGGCTCGCCAGCGCCGCCGTGAGCACCGCGTGCCCGGCGGGCAGTGCTCCCACCAGCACGCGGCGCGGCAGATCCGTGCGCGCAAGCGCGTACTGCGTCACCCACGTCTCGAGCAATCCGCCGTCGTCCAGCCCCACCGCGCGCTCGACGATGCGTGTCTCCTTGCCGATCACCCGTCCCTCGCGCACGAACAGCGTGGCGATGGCCGCGTGCGAACCGTGGTGCGCGAAGCCGAGCACGTCGGTGTCGCGCGGGTCGCCACTCACCACGGATTGCGGGATGCGAGCGCGCTCGAGCAGTTGGATCTGGTCGCGTCGCTGGCCGGCCAGCTCGAAGCGCCGCGTGCTGGCCGCCTCGGCCATCTCGGCGCGCAGGCGCGCGAGCAATTCCTCGTTGCGCCCCGCGAGCAGCAGCAACAGGCCGTCCACGAGGGCCCGGTATTCGGCCTGCTCGACCCGGGCGCGCGAGTAGCACGGGCCCGCGCAGCGCCGGATGTGGAAGTAGAGGCAGGGCCGGTCCTGGCGGCGATAGTCCTCGAAGTTCCGGCAGGTGCGCAGCGGGAAGATGCGACGCAGTTCGCGCAGCGTGCGCCGCAGCGCCTTCACGTCGGTGAACGGCCCGATGTAGCGAGCACCGTCGTTCTGGACGCGCCGCGTCACGGACAGGCGCGGCCACTCCTCCTGCACGCTCACCTTCACGAACGGGAAGCTCCTGTCGTCCTTCAACAGCACGTTGTAGTGCGGCCGGTGCTGGCGGATGAGCGTGGACTCCAGCAGCAGGGCCTCCACCTCGGAGCCCGTCAGGATGGTGTCCAGGTCGGCGACCCGCTCTCGCATCTCGTCCAGGTGGGGGCGCTGGGGGTCGTGTGACAGGTAGCTCCGCACGCGGGAGGCCAGGCTCAGGGCCTTTCCCACGTACAAGACCTCCCCGCGGGCGTCCTTGAACAGGTACACCCCCGGCTGAGCGGGCAGATCGGCGATTTTCTCGCTCCAATCGCTCCAAGTGCTCACGGACCCCTCCATACGTACCCTCGCGGATAGCCGAGGGAACCAGACTACCCCGGTGCCGCGCGCGGAACAACGCGGGATTACGGGCGCGGCTTGACGGACCCGGGGCTCGAAAAGTAAATTCCCTCGGCAATTTTCAACCTCGTCCACCCTTCCGGAGGAACTCCATGCCGCATCACAAATCCGCTGCAAAGCGCGTCGGAACGAACGAACTGGCCCGCCAGCGGAACGTCGCAGCGACCACCCGTATGCGCTCCGCCATCAAGGCCGTCCGGGGCGCGACCACGCGCGCTGCTGGAGTGACGGCGCTCAAGGCCACGAGCGCGATCCTTGACCGCACTGCGTCCAAGGGCGTGATCAAGCGCGAGTCCGCGAGTCGCCAGAAGTCCCGGCTCGCGAAGTTCGTCCAGAAGCTTCCGGCCTGATCGCGGGAAACGCCGTGCGCCCTGGCCTCGCCGCGCTGCTGCTGGCGGTGCTGGCGTGCGGCGCGCCCCACTTGGCCGCCTGCGCAGCCGCGCAGGCGGCCTCGCCATTCGAGGTGGTCCCCCGCCGCCCTTCGGACCCCCGCTCGTACCGGGCGGCGTGGATCGCGGCATTCGCCGGCGTCGCGCTGGTGGCCAGCTCGTTCCCGCTGGCGGACGAGGCGGACCGGCGTTACGCGCTCTACCTGTCCGAGGTGGACGTGGATCGCATCGACGAGCGCTACCGCTCGACGCAGCGCATGGATCGCCTGGCCTCGGGGTCGCTGCTCGCCGGCGAAGCGCTGCTCGCGACGGCGGTGTGGCTGCGCTTCGTGCGCGGCGATCGGCAGGAGAGAGTGTCCAGGTCGCGCGTGTCCCTCGATCTCCGGACGGACCGATGCGCCGTGGCGCTGCGCTTCTAGGACTCGCACTCGCGCTCCTGCTCGCCTCATGCAGCGGGCGCGAGCGCGCCAATCCGCTGGACGCCGCGAATCCGCGCTCCGGCGGCGCGCCCGAGGGTTTCAACGCCGTGGCCGGCTTCGTCTCGGTGCGCATCGCGTGGACGGCCCGCCCCGAACTGGCGATTGATGGATTCAGGCTCTACCGGCTGGCGCCGTTCGACTCGCTCTACCGCCCGCTCGGCGCCGTGATGCCGCTGACGTCGAGCCAGTATTTCGACGCGGCCGTGAGCGACGGGCTCGACTACCGCTATCGGTTGCACTACGTCACCCAGGGCGCGACCTCGGGGCGCTATGCCGAGGACGTGGCCACGCCCGGCCGCGTGCGCGCGTGGGTCGTGGACGCCTCGGGTGGGCGACTGATCCAGCTCTCCCCCGACGCGCGCGACGTGGTGACGATCCGCTCGGGCTACGGCTCGCCCTACAGCCTGGCCGTGACACCCGACTTCGGCCCCGTGTGGGTGGCGGACTACCTGGGTGGCGACGTGCGCATCCACGACCCCCAGAACTTCACTGGCCCGCTCGTCACCGGGATCCCGCAGCCGTTCACCATGTCGCTCGATCCACAGGACGGCAGCGCCTGGATCTGCGACCTGGCGGGTTCGGTGCGCCATGTCGCCCCCGACGGAAGCCCGGGCATCCCGAGCGCGCTGACGTTGCTGCTCCAACCCTCGGGCATCGCCACCGACGCGTTCGACGGCGACGTGTGGGTGACCGAACTGGAAGGCAACCGGGTGCGACGCTACGCGAGCGACGGCGTGCCGTTTGGCGCGCGGGTGCTCGACTCGCCCTCGCGCGTCGCGGTGGACTCGCTCACCGGTGACGGCTGGGTTACCTCCTTCGCCACCGGCTGGGTGTGGCGGCTCTCGGAGAACCTCCTGGTGCAGGACTCGCTGCGACTTCAGGGCCCGATCGGGCTGGCGCTCGACTGGCGGCGCCGCACGGCGTGGGTGATGGACGCGCTGGCGAACGAGATCGTGGCGTTCGACATGGACACGCGCGCCGTTCGCTTCCGCTACGGCGGCCTCGGCGAACCACGCGATGCGGCCGTGGACCTGGACCGCGGCGAGTGCTGGGTCGTGGGCCGTACGGCGGGGACCGTCTATCGGTTCTCGGCGAGCGGCGTGCCGCTCGCGCAGGTGGGCGGCCTCGGAAATCCGCACGAGGTGCGACTGGATCGCGGGTATCGCTGAGTAGCGCCGGACGGATACCCTTCGATGGCCGGCGCACCCGAGCGTGAGAGGACGGCGGGCAAGCCGATGCGAGCATTGGAGCGATCGAACGCACACCGCCCGGCGAACCGGCCGAGCAGGTGGGGTGCGCGCGGCGTCCTCCTGAGAAGCACCGCTCTGCTCGGCGCACTCGGCACGCTCGCCATCCCCTGGTGGTGGTCGCACCCGGCGGATCCCGTTCGCGAGCTTCGGGAGCACGCGTCGCCGCTGGTAAGCGTTGACCGCGTCCGTGCCCCGGACCTTGGCTCGCGCTACGAGCGCTGGCGGCTGGTGGACGGGCGTGGCGATTCGGCGCACGCGATCTGGCGGCGCGCTCCGGCCGGGGCGGAGCGCCCCTGGACCGTGGTCCTCCTCGGTGGGCTCGAGACCGGCCGCCGATCGGTGCTACTCATTCCGGAAGCGATGCCGGTGTGCGTGCTCGCCGTGGACTGGCCGTGGACGGGGGAACGCCGGCTGGGGATCGGGCGGGCCGTGCTGCTCGTCCCGGCCATCCGGCGCGCCCTGCTGCGCGCTCCCTCTGTGCTGGCCCTCGGGCTCGAGGCCGCGGATCGACAGCCGGAGGTCGACCGGGATCGAGTCGTGCTGATCGGCGCGAGCCTCGGAGTGCCACCGGCCCTCGCCGCGTTGCGCCTGACGAACAAGCCACGGGCGGTCGTGATCCTCTTTGGAAGCGCGAAGCTCGGGGAGATGTTCGAGCTCGGACTGCGGCGTGAGATCCGTCCGGGCTGGCTCGGGGCCCTGCTCGCGCCTCCGCTCGCCGTACTCTGCGAGCGGCAGGTCCACTCGCTCGAGCCCCTGCTTCACGCCGACGAGCTCAACCGACTCCCCGCGCTGATGATCTGCGTCGACAACGACGAGTTCCTCCCTCGCGGCGGTGTCGAGGCGCTCCGCCGGGCGATCCCGCACGCCACCCGCGTGGAGCTTGGCGGAAGCCACCTCCGCGCCCACGATCGCGCCGGGGCGGACTCGCTCTCTGGACGCGTGGCCGCGTGGCTCGAGAAGCTGCCGGAGCGAGCTCGAGCCGACGCAGCGAGCGGCCCCAGGTGAGCCTGGCGGGCTGCCGGGCAGCGACCCCGGTCCGCGCGCGGGGCGTGGGCGTCGCCCTTACGCGCTCTTCTCGCGCGATTCGCCCGTGGGATCCTCGCGCCGCGGCCCGTACCAGAGGTCGAGCGCGTCGCGGCTCTCGAGCGACCGCGGCCCGCGCGCGAGCAGCGCTGCCAGGATGCTGAAGACTTCGCGCCACGAGTAGGCTCGCAGCTTGCGGCCCGAGGTCAGCACCGCTGCCCGCAGCACGACGAATCGGCCGCGGCGCTTGAGTGAGCGGCTCATGAAGATCTCCTCCGCGCAGTAGACGCGCTCGTCGAACCCGCCCGCCGCCACGAACGCCTCGCGGGTGCAGAACAGGAAGCAACCGGCCGCGAGGCAGGTGACCTGTTGGAGGCCGAAGAGGCACGGCTGGAGGATCCTCGCCCAGGCGGGCAGCGGCTCGTCGAACTTCACGGCGCACCCGCCGCCCACCGCTCCAGCCCGCATCGTCGCCAGGGCGGCCCGGACCACCACCCCGCTCACGCGGGTGTCCGCGTCCACGAAGATCAGCCGGTCGCCCCGCGCCACCCGCGCACCGGCGTTGCGCGTGGCCGCGATCTGCCGGTGCGACACGCGGACGACGCGGGCGCCTTGCGCTGTGGCGATCGCGGCCGTCCGATCGGTGGAGCCGTCGTCGACCACGATGATCTCGTAGGGCTCCCCCGCCGCCCGCGCGGCGTCGTGCAGCGCCACGAGGGTACTGGCGATGTGTCGTTCCTCGTCGTAAGCCGGGATGACGAACGAGACCATGGCCTTCTCCCAGGGGGAAGAGCGCTCACCTGGCGGGCGCCCGAGCCGCACCACTCGTTATCGGCCATGCGGCGAAGCGCATGAGCCCCGATCGTCACTCACCGGGGCCGGCGCATGTGGGCGGCATCGGCAGTCCGCACGAGGTGCGACTGGACCGCGGGTATCGGTAGACCTTTAGTAAGTGAAGTCGATCGTGAAGTACGTGGCCGGCTCGCGCGACGTGAGCGTGCGGAAGTCGTCCGTGCGCCATACCCAGTTCCAGCGCAGCTGCGGGTAGAAGCCGCCGCCCAGGTACACCGCCACGCCGCCGTCCGCGACGCGCTCGCGGTTCGCCTGGCCCCACGCCCACGCTCCGTCCAGGAACAGCGCGCCGTGGAGCGTGGGCAGCTGCCACGGCGATGGCACGGCGAGCACGAGCCGCCGCAGCAACGGGAAGCGCGCCTCGAGTTGCGCGTTCACGAGCCGCAGTCCCGACATCACGCGCCGCTCGTTGATGCGCAGCCGGCTTGGGCCGCCCAGGTACACGCGCTGGGCGTCATCGCCGAAGCTGCCGAGCGCTTGCAAGCGCGAGGCCAGCACCAGCGGGCGGAACGGCCGGCGGTGATGGCGCACCTCGGCCAGCAGCGTGCCGTAGTCGGCACGCCCGGCGGTCATGTCGCGGGTGAAGCCGGCGGTCAGGTTGAAGCGCGTGCCTCCGACCGGCCCGTCCCACCACCAGCGCGAGTCGTCGTGCACAAAGCTCAGGAAGTTGGACACCAGGTCCACCGTCTGCGCGTCGCCACTTCGCAGCAGGTGATTCGTGGCGTGCCGCACCTGCACCGAGGCCTCGAGCCGCGTGAACACACTGAACGGATAGCTCACGAGCCCCAGGAGCCCCAGGCGCTTCTCGCGACGCACGATGTCGAAGTCGGGATCGTAGAGCCGCGTGAGCCGGAAGAACCCGAGGCCGTAGTTCAGCCGCCGCGAGCGGTTGATGTACGTGAGCCCGCCCTCCCAGCCGTCCCAGAAGTTCCCGAACTGGTCGGAGTCATTGGCGAGCGAAAGCACGAACTGCTCGTTGCCGAGCAGGTCGGAGAGCGCGAGCTGCCCCGCGCCGCCGCCACCGAAGCCCGGGTCGTAGTAGACGCCGTTCTGGACCAGGTCGAGGCTGAGCCGGCGCTGGTAGTCGCGGGCGGCCGAGCGATCGGCCACCGCGGGCAGCGCGGGCTTGCGAGTGGGCTCGGTCTCGGGCTCAGCCACGAGCGAGTCGGGATCGAAGCGCAACGACCACGTGCGGAACGACACCGCCTCCTGCACGGTGAACAGCACGCCGCTTCCGTCGGGAAGCCAGTCGGGGTCGCTGGCCACTCCTTGCAGGCGTGTCGCGCGGCGCGCCTCACGCGAGGGCTCGGCCCGGCGCACCCACAGGTCGCTCGTGCCACCGCGCGTGGAGCGGTAGGCGAGCCACCGGCCGTCGGGCGACCACGCGGGCTGGCGGTCGTCCCCGACCCGCGGGTGGCTCACCGCCTCGGGCGTGCCGCCCGTGAGCGGCAGTCGCCAGAGCGAGTAACGTCCGCCCAGATCGCCGCGATCCGAGGACCACGCCAGCCACTGCCCGTCGGGCGACAGCGCGGGCTCGACGTCGTCCCACGCGTCGTCGGTGATGCGCTCGAGCACGACTTCGCCCGCTGGCCACGAGGCGCGATAGAGATCCTGGTAGCCGTCGTAGCCCTGGGCCGCGAACACCACCGATTGGCCGTCGGGAGCCAGCGCGGGGTCGTGCAACACCACCAGCTCGGGGAAATCCAGGCGTCGCAGCACCCGACCCCTCGCCGGGTCCACGAGGTACATGGCGTCGCGCCCGCCACGCTTGGCGCTCACCGCGATCAGGCCCGAACGCGACGTGGACGGGCGATTCTGGAACAGGTGGAACGACTCGAATGACGCGCTCGCGCCGCCACGCAGCAGTCGGCGCACACGGCGCGATGAGTCGCGCGCCGGCTCGCTCAACACCAGGTCCACCCCGCCCTCACCCACCTCGAACCAGCAGAAGCGCAAGGCGGTGTCGCCGGGCGTGGCGGGCGGCAGCGCACGCGGCGCCAGGTTGAACCGGCTGGCCTGTTTCCACGGTCGCGCCACCTCGCGCGCCCGCGTCGTCGTGGCGACCGCGGGAAACCACCGCTTCTGCAGGCCCTCGAACCATTCACGGTCGGCGTCCACGAGTGATCGCCCGAACGTGATCTGGAACGCGTTCGCGAAGTCGTCGGCGCGCCAGACGTTCTCGAGCAGGTCGAAGATGCGCGCCTCGCCGTAGCGATCGTGCAGCCAGAGCAGGAAGGACTGGCCCTCTTTGTACATCTCGACCGAGCCGGTGATGGGCCCGCTGCGCGTGAGCGGGTACGCCATGCGCGACAGCACCATGTCGCGCAACAGGCCCTCGGCGTCGGCGTCCCAGGTCGTGCCCAGGTACTCGGCGAAGCCCTCGATGAACCACAGGTCGGGCAACCACGCGACGGCCCGCTTGTGCGCCTTCTGCACCGCCTTGATCTTCTCGAGCATGTACCAGTGCGCCAGCTCGTGACGCGTGACCCAGCGCAGGCGCGCCCACGAGCCGTTGTGCGGCAGCAGTACGCGGCCCTTGATCAGTTCGGTCAGCCCGCCCACCGACTCGGTGAGCAGCGCGGGCGTGGCGTTGGTCTGTTGGAACAGGTGATGCGTGGAATAGAACAGCAGCGGCACCTTGGGCCTGGGGACCATGCGGAAGCGCCCGTCGTACTCAACGCACACGCTCTCGGCGAGTGCCGCCAACGAACGCGCCAGACTCTCCTCGGCGGCGTAGTAGTGAAGCCGCAGGTGCGGGGTCTCGATCACGGCCCACTCGAGCGACTCGTAATGCACCTTGTTCTTGCCGAACGACTGGGCGGCGGCAGGGGCCACGGCCGTGGCCAGCAGGGCGGCCACGAGCCAAGGGATCAGTCGCGCGAGACGCATGCGGACTCCGGAAGTTCGAGGATGAACGGCGTCAGGGTCGGCGCGGTCCCGATCCGCGCAGCACATCCTCCAGTGTGTACTCGCCCGCCGGCGCGCTCGCCACGAAACGGGCCGCCGCCAGCGCACCGTGGGCGAACGCGGCCCGGTCCTGCGCCACGTGGCGTAGCTCCAGCCACTCTCCCTCGCCCGCCAGCAGCACCTGGTGGTCGCCCACCCACGTCCCGCCCCGCACGGCGTGCACGCCGATCTCCTTTGCCGTCCTCGGGCCCGCTGGGCCCTCGCGGCCATGGCGGAGCGCGGCCTCGGGCAGGTCGCGGGCCGCGCGCACGTCGCTGGCCAGCGTCAGCGCGGTCCCCGAGGGGCTGTCTCGCTTCAGCCGATGGTGCCGCTCGACGATCTCAACGTCCCAGCTCGCAGGCAGAGCCGCGAGTGCCGCGCGGAGCGCCACGCGCAGCGCGGCCAACCCCAGGCTGAAGTTCGTCGCGCGCAGCACGGCCACGCGAGCCGCCGCCCCGCGCACGGCGGCCTCGTCCTCGGGGGCCAGCCCCGTCGAGCCCGTCACGAGTGCCGCGCCGCGTGCGGCGCACGCAGCGGCCGCGGCGCGCGCACCGGCGGCGCCGCTGAAATCCACCACAACGTCTCCGGGCCCCGCCACGGCGCCAACGTCGTCTCCCCATCCCCCGGCTGCTCCTGCTACCCCGGCTCCGGCGGGGAAGTTCGTGCGCAGGTCCACGCGGGCGATGATGGCGAGGTCGCTGGCGCCGGCGGCAGCGGCCTCGACCGCCCGCCCCATGCGGCCGGCCGCACCCACCAGCACCACGCGGATCACGCCCGCGCCCCCGCGTCCGCCAGTGTCAGGCCCACGGCCCGCGCGGCCTCGAGCACGGCCTTCTCGGTGGCCGGCTCGATCGGCACGAGCGGCAGGCGCAGCTCGTTGGCGATCAGCCCCATCTCGGAGAGCAGGTACTTGATCGGACCCGGGTTCGACTCCAGGAACGCCGCCTTGAAAAGCGGCATGAGCGCCTGGTGCGCGGCCAACGCCTCGGCGGGCGGCCCCGAGCGCGACAGGTCGGAGAGCGCTCGCATCTGACGGGGTGCGGCCTGGCCCACCACCGACACGATGCCCTCGCCGCCCACGGCGGCGCACGGCAGCGTGAGCGAATCATCGCCCGAGAGCAGCGTGAGGCGCGTGCGCGTCTTGACCTGCGCCATCTGGTCCACGTTTCCCGACGCCTCCTTGACGGCCTTCACGTTCGGCAGGTCCTGCACCATGGCGAGCACGTCGGGCGTGGTGTTCGTGCCGGTCCTTCCCGGGACGTTGTAGAGGATGATCGGCAGCTTCGTGGACTTGGCCACCGCGGCGAAGTGCGCCGCCTGCCCCTTGGGCGTCGGCCGGTTGTAGTACGGCGTCACGACCAGGGCGCCGTCCATGCCCAGTTCCTCGGCCATGCGCGTGAGCGTGATGGTGTCGGCGGTGGAGTTGGTGCCGGTGCCGGCCACGATCCACGCGCGGCCCTTCGCGCGCTCGCGCACGAACGCCCACAGCTCGCGGCGCTCTTCCACGGTGCACGTCGCGGCCTCGCCGGTCGAGCCCGACACGACGATGCCCTGCACGCCTCCCGCAACCATGTGCTCCACCAGCCGTGCGACCGCGTCGCGGTCCACCGCGCCGGAACGGAACGGCGTGACCATCGCGACCGAGAGACCCTCGAACATGACAACCTCCTCCCGACGGCGCACGTGCGCCGTCTCAGGACTCCTGCCACTCGCCCGTGAACACGCTCACGGCGGGGCCGATGAGGGTGGCCTCGCGGCCCCCCGCGACACGGGTGAACTCCACGACCAAGTCCTCGCCGCCCGCGGTGCGGATGGTCACGGGCGCGGATGCGCCTTCGATCACCGCCCACAGCGCGCTCGCCATCGCACCACTGCCGCACGCCAGCGTCTCGGCTTCCACGCCCCGCTCCCACGTTCGCATCGCGACGCGGCCGTCGGGCAGCCGCGCCACGAAATCGACGTTGGCGCCCGCCGCGCCCAACTGCACGTGCGAACGAAGCGGCGGCGCCCACTCCGCGAACGGAATGGTGTCCACGCGCGGAACGGGGACGACCAGATGCGGCACGCCGGCGACCACGCGCCGTCCGTCGAACGTACGCCCGGCCGCGGTCAGCGTGAGGGCCTCGCCCTCGTCAACGGCGCCGAACCACAGCGCGATGCGGCCGTCATCGGTGGCACGCGCTCGCTTGGGTCCGACGTCGGTGCGAAAGCGCACCTCGCCGCCTTCACCGAGGCCGCGCTCCAGCGCGAATCGCGCGAGGCAGCGTGCGCCATTGCCGCAGAACTCGGCCACGCCGCCGTCCGCATTGAAGTAGCGCATGGCGAAGTGCAGCTCGGGGTCACGCTCCAGCAGCAGCACGCCGTCGGCGCCGATGCCGCGGCGGCGGTCGCACATCCTCACGAGCAACGACGCGAGGTCGCGCGGGAGAAACGGCTCACGGTGGTCCACCACCACGAAGTCGTTCCCCGCCCCGTGCATCTTCGTGAACGGCATCTTCATGTCCACCTCGTCATGGTCGCCCCGTCCCCGAGCTGTCTGCTGCATCGGCTGCCGGCCTCGGACGCACCAGCACCAATGGCGGCAGCTCCAGCACGCCGCCCGGCAGCACGGTCACGCGGATCTCCTCGCTCGCGGGTTCCTCCTCGCGCTTCCAGGCCTTGTTCCGATCCAGATCCCGGAAGGCGCGCACGTGGTAGCCACCCGGTTCCCAGCCGAAGTCGTATGCGCCCGCGGCGTCGATATCGTAGAGCAGCCGCCGCGTGGAGTCGCTCTCGGCGAGCACGATCAGCCGAAGCGTTCCGCGCGCATCGCCGAGCGAGTCCAGCACCGTGCCCTTCACGCGGCCGGGTGCGCGCGGATTCACCACGCGCAGCTTCAGTCCGGACGCCAACGCGCGACCCGGAGTCAGCGCCAACGTGGTGTCGGCCGCGACCAGCAGGTCAGTCCCCGGCTCGAACGAGTGGTTGCGATTCAGGTCGGCGAACGCCCACAGCCGGTAGCGGCCGGGAACATCGAGCCCGGTGATCCGGAACGCCCCGCCCTCGCCCGCGAGGCCCACGGATTCAAAGTCGCGCGCGGTGCTGTCGGGTTCGCTGCCCTCCGGGTAGACCCAGAGATAGGTGCCCGGCGCAACGAAACCCGTGGCGAGCACCTCGCCCTCGATGATTCCGGGCGGGAACGTCGCGGCGGTGGTGAACGGGATGGCGCGGCCGGCGCGGAGCGCGTTGCCGTGCCGGTCGCGCGCGTCGCTGCCCACGAACATCGTGTAGGTTCGATTGGAGCGCAGCGTGTCGGCCAGCACCAGCGTGAGCCGGCGCCCGCTCCAGCGGCGCTGCTTGACGTCCACGCGCGGCGCCACCTCCACCGCGAGCGAGGCCGAACGCGGATCCATGCCCTCGCTGAACTCCACCGACAATCGCGCGTCGCGCGGTACCGACGTGGCGCCCGAGTCGGGTTCCACGGCCAGCACGGTGGGAGGATCCAGGTCCGGCGGTCCGCCTGAGGGCGGCTGCTTGCGCGCGCATCCCGCGGCGAACAGCAGGGCGAGCGCCACGCCTGTCGCCGCGCGACAAAACGCGACGTGGCCGCTGTCACGAGCGCGCGGAAACCCGCGCGCCTCAGGCGCGGGGGTGCGCCTGCTCATAGGCCTTCTGGAGCCGGGTCCGCGAGACGTGCGTATAGACCTGCGTGCTGGCAAGCGAGGCGTGGCCGAGCAACTCTTGAATGGCGCGCAGGTCGGCGCCGGCATCCAGCAGGTGGCTCGCGAACGAGTGCCGGAGCGCGTGCGGCGTCACGCCCAGTCCGCCCGCCACCTCGGCGAGCCGCCGGCGCACCAGCCGCTGCACCGTGCGCGGCGAGAGCGCTCCACTCCGGCCTCGGAACAGCGGTTCGTCGCGGGGGCCCGCGACGCGGCCCTCCAGCGCCAGGTAGCGGTCGAGGGCGGCCAGGGCGCGCTCGCCCACGGGCGTGACCCGCTCCTTCCTCCCCTTCCCGCGTACGCGCAGGAGCCGCGCACCGCGATCCAGGTCGCCACGGTGCATGCCGACCAGCTCCGACAAGCGCAGGCCCGAGGAGTAGGTCATCTCGAGCAGCGCCAGGTCGCGCGCGGCGGCGGGGTCGCTCGCGCTGGCGAGCTTGTCCAGCGCGGCCCCCAGGTCCAGCCGCGGCAGTGTGCGCGGCAGCCGGCGCGGAAGTCGCGGAAACGCCAGCGCGCGGGCGGGGTCGCTCGGCAGGTGGCCGCGGCGCACGAGGAACCGTCCAAAGCTCCGCCACGCCGCCAGCGCGCGAGCGGTGCTCGAGGCCGCGTGACCGGTGCGAAACAGGTCACGCATCGCGCGCTCGAGCAGCGGCTGGTCCCATGCGGCCGCGGCCAGTGGCTTGCCCTCGCCCGCGGCCAGGTCCATCACGCGGGCCAGGTCGCGGCGATACGCGGCAATCGTGTGCGGCGAGCAGCGCCGCGCGGAGCTCAGTTCGGAGAGGAAGCGCTCGAGCGCGTCACGCACCGGCGGGCTCGGCGGCGACCTTGGTGCGGCACTTCGGGCACACGAGCGCAGCGCCCGTCTTGTAAGTCTTCTCCACCATCAGCGGCGAATCACCGTTGGGGCAGGCCCTGGCGACCGGGCGGTCCCAGAGCGCGAAGTCGCATTCCGGCCAGCGCGTGCAGGAGTAGAAGATCTTGCCCTTCCGGCTCTTCTTTTCGGCGAGCTCGCCCTTGCCACACTGCGGACAGGGCACGCCGATCGTGAACGGCTTCGTGAACTTGCACTCGGGCCGCTTCTCGCAATGGATGTAGCGGCCGTAAGGCCCCTGGCGCGCCACCAGGCCCGACCCGCACAGCTCGCACTTGCCGTCCACCGGCACGGGCAGCTCGGCCTGGTCCAGCGGCTGCGTGTGCTTGCACTCGGGATAGCCCGGGCAGGCGAGGAACGCGCCGTTGCGGCCGAACTTCTTCACCAGGTGATGCTTGCCGCACGACGGGCACAGGATGTCGGTCTTCTCCTGAAGGCTCTTCTTGATCTCACCGGCGTTCTTCTTGACCGACTCCAAGTCCCTGGACAGCGGCGTCCACAGGTCGCGCACCACGTCCTTCCACTCGCGCTTGCCCTCCTCGACCTCGTCGAGTTCCTCCTCCATGCCGGCGGTGAACTCCACGTTGAACACGTCGGGGAAGCTTTCCACGAGCAGCTTCGTGACCAGCATGCCGAGGTCGGTGGGCTTGAGCGAACGGCCCTCGCGCTCGACGTAATCGCGCTTGGTGATGGTGGAGACGATCGTGGCGTAAGTACTCGGGCGGCCGATGTTCTCATCCTCGAGCGCCTTGACCAGTGAGGCGTCCGTGAAGCGCGGCGGCGGTTGGGTGAAGTGCTGCTCGGGGCGCACGGACTCGGCAGACTCGGCGGACTCGGCGCCCTCGGCCGGCTCGCGGGGCACGCGCGCCAGCGGGTCGGGCCCGTTCGCCACGGTGAGCGGCCAGCCCTGTTCCAGCTCGGGCAGGCGGCCCTCCTCGGCCTCGTCGTCCTCGTCGCGCCCGTAGACCTTGAGCCAGCCCGGGAAGCGCAACACGCTGCCCGAGGCGCGCAGTCCCAGCCGACCGGCCTCGATGTCCACGGCGGTCTGGTCGAACTCGGCGGGCGTGGCCTGCGACGCCACGGCGCGCTTCCAGATCAGGTCGTAGAGCTTGAACTGCTCCTCGCTCAGCAGCGGGCGCAGCGACGCGGGCGTGCGCTCGATCGAGGTGGGCCGGATGGCCTCGTGCGCTTCCTGCGCACCCTTCTTGCTCTTGTAGAAGTTGGGCTTCTCGGGCACGTACGCGTCGCCGTATTCCTTGCCGAGCCAGCCGCGGATCTCGGCCAGCGCCTCGTTCGAGAGCCTCGGCGCGTCGGTACGCATGTAGGTGATCAGGCCGACGCTGCCCTGGCCCTTGAGCTCCAGGCCCTCGTAAAGCTTCTGCGCCACCTGCATGGTGCGCTGGCTGGTGAAGCCATAGCGGTTGCTCGCGGCCTGTTGCAGCGTGCTGGTGATGAACGGGGGCACGGCGCCCTTCTTCTTGGGCTTCAGCTCGATGGCGGTGATACTCGCGCTCGCCGAACGCAACTCGGTCGCCAGGGCCGCGGCCTGCGTGCCGGCGGCATCGCCGCGCAGCTGGCCGCCGTCCAACTTGTCGTCACCGACCCGCACGAGGCGCGCGGTGAAGCGTTCGCCGCCCGGCGTGGCGTAGTCCACCTCGAGCGTCCAGTACTCCTCGGGCACGAACGCGCGGATGAGCGATTCGCGGTCGCAGATGATCCGCAGCGCCACGCTCTGCACGCGGCCGGCCGACAGCCCGTACTTGACCGTGCTCCACACGAACGGGCTCACCTTGTAGCCCACGAGCCGGTCCAGGACGCGCCGCGCCTGTTGCGCGTTGACGAGGTTCATGTCGAGGTCGCGCGGATGCTGCAGCGCTTCGCTCACGGCGCGTTGCGTGATCTCGTTGAACGTGAGCCGCCGGACGGGGCGCTTGATGCCCTTCAACTGCAGCGCCAGGTGCCAGGCGATGGCCTCGCCTTCGCGGTCGGGGTCGGGCGCCAGGTAGATGTTCGAGGCACGCCGGGCCGCCACGCGGATCTTGGCGAGCGCTGAGTTCTTGCCACGGATGGGCTCGTACTCGGGTTCGAAGTCGTTGTCGAGGTCCACGCCCAGCTTGCTCTTGGGCAGGTCCATGACGTGCCCGTTGGAAGCGAGCACCAGGAAGTCCTTGCCGAGGAACTTGGTGAGCGTCCTGGACTTGGTCGGCGACTCCACCACCACGAGGCTCTTGCCGGCGGCCTTGTCGCCGAGGCTCGCCTCGAGCGCGGCCTCGTCCACCTCGGGCTCGGGTGCCTCGGGCGCTGCGCCGCGGCGCGATCCGAACCTGGGACGACTGGCCCGGCCGCTGGCCGGGACCGCATCGCCCGGGAGCGCGCGCGCCGCCGGGACCTTTTTCCTGGCTGCGGCCTTCGCCGGGGCGGGCTTCTTCTTCTTCTCTTTTGCCGCGGCCGGAGCCGCGGCGGCGTCAGTGCGCGACTTCCTGGTCGCCATGCGGGTACTCCCCGGGAAGGGTGCCATCCTGCGCTTCGAGCGCGACACGCGCCGCCAACTCGCGGGCACGTTCCACGTCGACCGGACGTTCGTCGAACGAGGTCAGCGCCTCGAGCACGCGTTCGAACTGGTCGGCATCCAGCGTGCCGTTCGACCTCAGGTCCAGCAGATAGCCCCACGCCTCGGTGGTGAGCGAATCGCGCTCCTCGGCGGACAGCACGCGCTGCGCGTGTCGGCCGGGAAAACCCGCCACCCAACCGCCCGGTGCGTTGACGCCGGCGAGTCCGCGGATCCCCATCACCGCCGTCTGAATGTCCTCGGGCGAAGCGCCCTCGTGTTCGAGAGCTTCCGCCAGCGTCTCGAGCGCCAGGTCGTCGCCCTCGAGATACTCCTCGAGCTTGCGTGCGATCAGTTTGAGCACGCGCGCCGCGCCGTCGTGGTCGTGGCCGCTCACGCGCTGGTCTCCACGCCCTCGTCCGAGGGCATATGGCACTTCTTGTACTTCCTGCCACTGCCGCACGGGCACGGATCGTTTCGGCCCACGCGCGGCAATGCGCGCGCGGGTGTCGCCGGGGCATTCGCGCGCATTGGCGCCGCGGGCGCGGAACCCAGTCCACCGACGTCCGCCGGGGCGCTCGCTCCGGACCCGCCAGCGCGGGTGCCGAAGACTTCGGCCTCGGCGTGTTGCGCCACCATCTGGCGGGGCTGGCGGGGCGCCTCGGAGATCACCTGGCGCGCGGCGGACGGCTGCAACTGCACGCGGAACAGCCGCTGCACGAAGTCCTCGCGCACCTCGCCCATCATGGCCTCGAACAGCGTGAACGCCTCCTTCTTGTACGCCACGAGCGGGTCGCGCTGGCCGTAGGCCTGCAGCCCGATGCCGCCCTTCACGTAGTCGAGTTCGTGCAGGTGCTCGCGCCAGTGTTCGTCGAGCGTGAACAGGTAGAGGTGACGCTCCAGTTCGCGCATGACCTCGGTGCCGAACTGCGTCTCGCGGGCGGCATAGGCACCCTCGGCAAACGCCACGGCGGCGTCCGCCACTTCCTCACGCGAGTTCCCCTCGAGCGCGGCGGGCGAAGCGGGCGACATGCACAGGTAGGACAGTTCGTCCGCGAGACCGCGCAGGTTCCATTCGGCACGGTGGAGCTTGTCATCGGCGAAGCGCTCGACGCGCTCGCTGGCGACGTCACGTAGGTCCTCGAGCACGCGCCCGCTGATGTCCTGCGACAGCAGGGCCTCGTCGCGCTGGCGATAGACTTCCTCGCGCTGCTTGTTCATGACGTTGTCGTACTCGAGCAGGTGCTTGCGGATGTCGAAGTTGTGCGCCTCGACGCGCTTTTGCGCCCGGCCGATCGCCGAGGTGACCATGCCGTGCTCGATGACCTCGCCCTCTTCCACGCCCATCTTCTGCATCAGGCCCGAGATGCGCTCGGCGCCGAACAGGCGCATCAGGTCGTCCTCGAGCGACAGGAAGAAACGCGAAGAACCGGGGTCGCCCTGTCGGCCGGCTCGGCCGCGGAGCTGGCGGTCGATGCGGCGCGACTCGTGCCGCTCGGTGCCGAGGATGTGCAGACCGCCCAGGTCGGGCACGCCCGCCCCGAGCTTGATGTCCGTGCCGCGACCCGCCATGTTCGTGGCGATGGTGACGGCGCCGCGCTGGCCCGCCAGCGAGACGATCTCCGCCTCTTTCAGGTGGTACTTTGCGTTCAGCACGTTGTGCGGGATGCCGCGGATCTTGAGGAAGCGGCTCAACAGCTCGCTCACCTCGACCGAGATGGTGCCCACGAGCACGGGCTGGCCGCGCTGGTGGCAATCGGCGATCTCGTCGATGGCGGCCTTGAACTTCTCGCGCTTCGTGCGGTAGACGACATCGTTGTGGTCCGAGCGGCGGATGGGCTGGTTCGTGGGGATCACCGATACGTCCAGCTTGTAGATCGTCCAGAACTCGCCGGCCTCGGTCTCGGCCGTTCCGGTCATGCCCGCCAGCTTCTGGTACATGCGGAAGAAGTTCTGCAGCGTGACGGTGGCGAGCGTCTGCGTCTCGCCCTCGACCTTCACGCCCTCCTTCGCCTCGATGGCCTGGTGCAGGCCGTCCGAGTAGCGCCGGCCCGGCATCTTGCGACCGGTGAACTCGTCCACGATGACGACCTTGCCGTCCTCGAGCACGTACTCCACGTCCTTTTCGAACAGCGAGTAGGCCTTGAGCAAAGCGTGGATGCTGTGGCTGCGGTTGTTCGCCACGCCGTACGCCTGGTAGAGGCGATCACGTTCGGCGACGCGGTCGTCGGCCGACAGGTCTTCGCGCCCTTCGAGTTCGGACAGCTGGGCGGTCAGGTCGGGCACGGTGAAGCGGTCCGGGTCGGCCGGCGACATGAGGTTTCGCGCGCCTTCGAGAAGATCCACGTTTCGCGACTTCTCGTCGATCGTATAAAGGAGCGACTCGTCCAACTCGTGCATGCGCTTGTCGCGCAGGTGCTCCAGCTCGACCCGGGAGATGAGGCGCTTGAGCGCCGGCTGATCCGAGAGCAGCTTGATGAAGCGCTTGTGCTTGGGTGCGGCGCGCTGGATCTGCAACAGCTTCACGCCCGCGTCCCACTCCTTCGCGGGGTCGGCGAGCAACTGCTCGGCCTCGAGCAGGGCGGCGGCGGCCCACTGCTGCTGGGCGCGCACCACGCGATCCACCAGCGGCTTCATCTCGTCGAACAGGTCGTCGCCGCGGTCGTCCACGGGCCCCGAGATGATGAGCGGCGTGCGGGCCTCGTCGATCAGCACAGAGTCCACCTCGTCCACGATGGCGTAGCTGAAGCCGCGCTGCACCCGGTACTCGGGGCGCACCGCCATGTTGTCGCGCAGGTAGTCGAAGCCGAACTCGTTGTTGGTGCCGTAGGTGATGTCGCAGGCGTAATGCTCGCGCCGGCGCGCCGGCTCCATGTTCTGCTGGATGCAGCCCACGCTGAGCCCGAGGAACTTGAAGATCTCCCCCATCCACTCGCTGTCGCGACGGGCGAGGTAGTCGTTGACCGTGACCAGGTGCACGCCCTTGCCCTGGAGGCCATTCAAGTAGAGCGGCAACGTCGCGACCAGGGTCTTGCCCTCCCCCGTGGCCATCTCGGCGATCTTGCCTTCGTGCAGCATGATGCCGCCGATCAACTGCACGTCGTAGGGGACGATCTGCCAGGTGAGAGGCAGGCCGCAGACGTCCCACGTCTTACCGCACAAGCGCTTACACGCCTGCTTGACGGCGGCGAACGCCTCCGGCAGGAGGTCGTCGAGCGTGTCCGCGCCGCTCTCCAGCCGGGCCCGGAACTCGGCGGTCTTGGCCAGGAACGCCTCGTCGGGCAGTCCCTCCCACTCGGCGAAATGGCGGTTGATCTCGTCCACGAGGGGCTTTGCCCGGCGCACCTCGCGCTCGTGCTTGGACCCGAAGACGGATTTGAGAAGGCTTTCAAGCATGGCGGGCAGGATAGGGCCTCGATAGGTTTCGGGCAAAACCACCACGCGGAACCGAGGCTTCGGACCCGGTGAACGGTGCTTCCTCCGATGCGGCTCGCCGCGTTGCGATGCAAAGCGCTGGGAGAGCCGGGCTTCACGACGCGAAGCGTCGTGCGTCGCGTGCGCGTGCGTCAGGTGCGTGTCAGGGCGCGCGCGAGGGACCGCGGCGGCAAATACACGCGGCCCGATGCGTCGCATCGGGCCGTGCGGGATGTCCGGGCGCTTCTACTCAGACTTTCAAGACGTGGGTCGCTTCATTGCCTCTCGTACTGTTGACCACTTCGAATTCCACTCGCTCGCCTTCGTGGAGCGTGCGGAATCCGCCGCTCTCGATGGCGCTGAAGTGGACGTAGACCTCGGAACCCTCCTGGCCTTCAGGTGTGATGATACCGTAGCCCTTCTGGTCGTTGAAATACTTGACCGTGCCATGCGCCATGGAAGTCCCTCCCCAACTGGCTCGAGGACTCGTGAAGCCCGGACCCGACATTTACCTTGCTCCCGGGCCGGGGCCGTGGTCAAGGGCATTCCCCCACCCTGTCGGGACGGCCCGAACGCGAGGCTCCCGGCGCGCTCAGGCGGCCAGCAGACGCATGGTGTAGCCGGCCGCGAGCGTGATGCCGAGGTTGTCGTCGAGCGGGATGGGCAGCACCTCCACCAGCGTGGCGACCACCGCGCCGGCCACGGTCACGGTCCACGGCACGTGCGCCACCGACGACACGAGCGCCGCCCACGCGAGGCAGGCGACGAGGCAGCCGAGCGCACCCTCGATCGACTTGTTGAACACCTTGTGGCGGCCCCACGCCTTCCCCACCAACGCACCCATCGCATCGCCGAGCACGGTGAAGCCCAGCGCAGCGGCGGCGATCGGCTGCGGGAACACTTCGATGGCGATCAAGGCCGCGAGCAGAAGGTAGGTGGAGCCCAGCAGGCTCATGCGCTCGTGCTCGCGGATCAGCTCGCCGAAGAAGCGCTTGAAGAACGTGCGCACGCGTTGCTCGTGGATGCGCAGCACATCCACGGCCACCGCGCCGGCGGTGAGGGCCAGGAACAGCTGGCGGAACTCGGTGCGCGTGCGTGGCCACGGCAGCAGTTCGAGCAACAGCTCGAGTGGCAGCACGAGGAACGCCAGGTGGATCGCCTTGCGCCGCGCCTCGCTCAGCCACGCGGGCGAGCGAAGCGGCTCGAGCGGGTCTTCGGACTGGTGCCGCATGCGGGATCGGATCGTCACACCGCGGACGGTAGCAGACCCCCGTGCCTCATCGCCGGGGCTCCGCCGAGGGGCGCAGTTCGCGGTAGGCCTGGCGGTAGCCGAGGATGCGGCGCACGTAGTCCTGCGTGTCGGCGTTGGCCGACATCTCGCAGTAGAGCGCCGAGCCGCCGCGCGCGAAGATCGCGCGCCAGTCCTTGCGCACGTTCCCCGACCCGGCGTTGTAGGCGGTGAGCGCCACCGGGACCACGCCCTCGAAGCGATCGAGGAGCTTTCGGAGGTAGCGCGCGCCGTAGCGGAGCGACCGGCCGGGTTCGAACAGCAGCGAATCGGTGGGCAAGCGCTCGCGCAGCTCGCGCGCCATGTCACGACCCGTGCCGGGGAGGAGCTGGGCCAGGCCCAGCGCGTTGCTGCGCGAGACCGCACGCGGATCGAACCTGCTCTCCTGCCGCACGAGTGCCCAGAGCAGCGCACGCTCCACTCCGGCGCCGTCCGCGGCCTGGGCCAGCTGTTGTTCGAACGCCGGCGGGAACGCCCACGGCGTCCAGCTCCAGACGAGGCTGTCCGCGCGTTCGGCGGTCATGGCGCGGTCGGCAGCGCGCGTGGCGCCGGCGAGATCGCCGGCGGCGTACGCGGCCACGCTCAGCTCCCGCCAGGACGACGCGGCGATGGCGCGCTGCGGACCGCGCGGCAACCGTTCGTCCACGCGATCGCGCGCCGCGACCAGCCGTGCGGCGACTTCGGGCAGGCGGAGCGGGCCCGACAGTGCTTTGACCGCGCCCACGAACACCGGCTCGAGCGGGTCCGCCGCGGGCGAGAGCACCGTTGCACGCCGGCTCGGAAGCCGCAGCGTGTCGCGCGCCGCCACGCACAGGAGGTCGTAGCCGGGTCGGGACGCGAACTCCTCGCGCAGGATCGAGTCGCCTTCGGCGGCGCCACGCTGGCGGAGCGCCACGCCGAGCCAGAAGCGCGCGCGCCGTTCGGGGCTCGCGCGCCAGGCGCGAATCGCACTCGCCTCGTCGCCCGCCATCCAGTCCATGAGCCCCGCGAGCGTGACCGCCGAGCGCACGAGCGAGGTGTTCGTGGAAGACACGCGGCTCAGGCTGTCCGCGCGCCGGAACGCGCGCGCCGCGAGCGACCAGCGGCTCTCGTCCTGCGCTTCGCGCGCGCACTCCCACCACGCGATCGTTCGAAGCGAAGCC
>JANNKI010000193.1:0-3206 GCA_031396225.1 bacterium
ATCGCGGCGATGACCGTGAGCGTGGCGAGCAGCGTGGGATTGCCGACTTCGTCCACCGCCTCGATCACGCGGCGATCGGCGTCGCGCCCGTCGCGCATGCCGAAGTGCCGCGCCACGTTCTCCACGACCACGATGGCGTCGTCCACGAGGATGCCGATCGAGAAGATGAGCGCGAACAGCGTGACGCGGTTGAGCGTGTAGCCTAGGAACCAGTACACGAACAATGTGAGCGCCAGCGTGACCGGGATGGCCACGGCCACCACCAAGGCCTCGCGCCGTCCGAGCGCGAGCGCGATGAGCAGCACCACCGACAACGTGGCAAGCAGCAAGTGGAACATGAGGTCGTCCGACTTGTGCTTCGCGGTCTCGCCGAGGTCACGGGTCGCCTGCACCTGGACGTCGCGCGTGAGCAGGGTGGGGCGCAGCTCCTCCACCCGGCGGTGCAGCGCGTGCGAGAGTTCCGTGGCGTTGACGCCGGGCCGCTTGGCCACCTCCAGGGTCACCGCCGGCTCGGCCGTGCCGTCATGCGCGACGTGCCACACCTGGCGCGCCGGGTCTGCCGGCTCGTCGGCGATGCGCGCGATCTCCGAGAGCCGCACCGGCTCGCGCGCGCCCGGCACGAGCACTGCACCCAGTTCGTCGGCGTTCGCGAGCGGGGATTCCGCACGCAGCTCGCGTCGCACGCCGCCCTGCACGGCGTTGCCGGCGGGCCACGACACGCCCGCGCCGGCGAGGGCGTCCAGTAGTGCGGCGGGCGAGACCCCGGCCTGCGCCATGCGGCCGGGCTCGGGGCGCACCTCGAGCAAGCGCGATTCGCCGCCGAGCACGCGGACGCGCGCGACACCCGCCGACTTCCGCAGCTCGATCGCCAGTTCCTCGCCGACGCGGCGCAGGTCGCTGCCGTCCCAGTCGGCGCGTTCCGGCGCGGTGAGCGTGAGCGCCAGCACGGGCACGTCATCGATCGAGCGCGGCGCCAGCGATGCCACCGTGGCGCCCGGGGGCAGCGCCACGAGGGATTCGTCCATCCGCGAACGTACCCGGGCGAGCGCCTTGTCCGGCGAGAGCCCGACCTTGAATCTCAGGATCAGCAACGCGCCATCCGCGTCGCTGGTCGAGTAGAGGTACTCGAGATCGGGGATCTGCCACAGCACGCGCTCGATGGGAGCGGTGAGCTGGCGCTCGATCTCCTCGACCGCGTGCCCGGCCCACGCGAGGCGCACGTCCACCATGGGCACGGAGATCTGCGGTTCCTCCTCGCGCGGCAGCGTCACCAGCGCGAGCAGCCCCAGCAGCGCCGAGGCGAGAATGGCGAGCGGCGTGAGGCGCGAGTGGAGGAACGTCGCCGCGACACGGCCGGCGATGCCGGTGGTGGCGAGATTCACGGTTCCACTCGCACAAGGGCGCCGTCGCGCAGTCCCGCGGGCGCCGCGACCACCTGTTCGTCCCCCGCGAGCCCCGAGAGCACTTCCACGCGATCGCCCTGCGCATGCCCCAGACGCAGCCAACGCAGCCACGCGCGGCCATCCTCGACCACATACACACCGGTGAGCGCTCCGCGGCGCGTGATGCTCGCGAGCGGGATCGCGAGCGACGTGGCTTGCGACGAGCCCGCCCCGGCGCCGGCGACCTCGAGCCGGACGCGCGCGAACGCGCCCGGCTCCAGGCGAGCGCGGTCGAGCGGCGCGAACCGCGCCGTGCGCGAGCGAGTGGTCGGGTCCACCATGCCGTCGGCGCGGAGCAGCCGGGCGGCGCGCCAGGCGCCGTCGCCCACCTGCACCCACGCACGCGTGGTCCCGAGCGCCGCCGTGGCGGCCTCGGGCACGGCTGCCACCACCTCGGCGCCGCTCGGCGAGCGCAGGTCCACGAGCGGCCGGCCCACCTGCACCTCGGCGCCCGCATCCACGTGGCGGCGGACCAGCACGCCGGCGAACGGCGCGCGCACCTCGAACGCGGCTTCCGCGATCTCGCGCGCCGCCCTCGTCTGCGCGAACCGCGCCGCGGCGCTGCGGTCGGCGGACTCGGCGCTTTCGCGATCCGACTGCGCCACCACTCCCGCGGTGAACAGCGACTCGATGCGCGTGTGTTGTCGCGCCGCGTTCGCCGCGGCGACGCTCGCCGCCTGCTCATCGGCGCGCGCCGCCTCGAGCGAGCGCCGCGCTTCGGGGGCGTCGTAGCGCACGAGCAGCGTGCCCTCGGCCACCGACTGTCCTTCGCGCACCGGGAACGCCGACACGCGTCCCGCGACTCGGGCCGTGAGCGTGATCTCCTCGGTAGCCTTGACGCGCGCAGGCAGCGTGAGCGCGCCGCGAGCGTCGGTGTCGAGCGCCACCACCCGCACGGCGATGGCGGGAGGCTCCGCGGGTTCGCGATGCGCGGCCTGCCCGCAGCCGGTGAGCAGGACACCGAGCACGCCGGACCACACGAGCGGGCGAATGGGGTAGGCTGACATGCGTTTTCCTCAGGGAAATAGGTGGCGACTGAAATGACGAATTCCCGTACCACTATGAGACCTGACGCCGGGAAAGGATCCGCAGCCGCTGGTGATCGCGCGGGCGGGCTCGTCTCGGGCACCGGCCCGAGTGCTCGCTCGGGCGCCAAGACGCTGCCGGACAATCGTTTGGCCGAGAAGCGACTGCTGGCGGCCGCGCGCTCGGGGGACGCCGCGGCGTTGCGCGACCTGGTGCAACGGGCGACCGCTCCCGCATGGCGCTGGAGCGCGGGGTTCTGCCGCAACCCGGAGGACGCCGCCGACCTCGCCCAGGACGTGCTGGTCACGCTTTTGCGCTCACTTTCCCGGTTCCGGGGCGACGCATCGCTCTCGACCTGGATCTACGTGGTGGCGCGCCGCGCGTGCGCGCGTCGCCAGCGCCGCGCCGGGCGCCAATCGTCGCTCGATGCGCCGGACCACGCCCATTTGCTCGAGCATGCGGACCCCTCGCCAGGGCCCGCGTCGCGACTGGACCGGCGCCGGCTCGCCGCGCGACTCGAGGACGCCATCGCGTCGCTCCCCGCGGCGCAGCGCGCGGTGCTGGTGATGCGCGACGTCGAGGGCTTGAGCGCGCGCGAAGTGGGGAAGGTTTTGGGCCTGGGCGAGCGCGCGGTCAAGTCACGCCTGCATCGCGCCCGATCGGCGTTGCGCGAGAAGTTGGCGCCGGCCATGAGCCTCGCCGCCGCGTCCGTGCCGGACTGTGCCGACACCACGCGCC
>JANNKI010000464.1:0-4740 GCA_031396225.1 bacterium
CCACCATAGCGGTCCGTGGGGCACGCGCAAATCAGCGCACTGAACGGGCTTGCGGGCCGCCTGGCGTGCGTTCGCAGCCCTGCTGGTGTGGCGTCCGGGCCACGGGGCGTTGCGTAGTCGCCGGGCAGCACCCCGCCCGCCCTACCGCCGCGCGATCCCGTACTTGCGCATCTTCCGGTGCAGGTTCGTGCGGTCGATTCCCAGGCCGGCGGCCGCCTGCGTCACGTTCCACTCGGCGGCATCGAGCGCGCGGCGGATGGAGTCGATCTCGCTCCTCGCCACCTTGCCCTTCAGGCCGGCGTCCTCGCCCTCGTCGGGCGGGGTCTCCAGCCACGGATTCAGGTCGGCGGCGGTGATGGCGTCGGCGCTCACCAGCACCACGGCGCGCTCCATCAGGTTGCGCATCTCGCGCACGTTTCCGGGCCAGTGGTACTCCTCGAGCAGCTCGCGGGCGTCGTCGGCGAGCGTCATGGCGCCGCGTCCCTCGGCCTCGGTGAAGCGCTCGAGGAAGTGCAGCGCCAGGCGCGCCACGTCGGCCTTTCGCTCGCGAAGCGGCGGCACCACCACGGGCAGCACGTTCAGCCGGAAGTAGAGATCCTCGCGGAACTCGCCCGACTTGACCTCGGCGGCGAGGTCCTTATTCGTCGCGGCGATCAACCGCACGTCCACGGTGGCCGTGCGCGTGCCGCCCACGCGCTCGATCTCGCCGGTCTCGAGCGCGCGCAACAGCTTGGCCTGGGCTTCCAGTGCCAGGTCACCGATCTCGTCCAGGAACAGCGTGCCGCCGTCGGCCATCTCCAGCCGGCCCTTCTTGCTCCCGACCGCACCGGTGAAGGCGCCCTTCTCGTAGCCGAACAACTCGCTCTCCAGCAGGTCCTTCGGGATCGCGGCGCAGTTCAACTTCACGAACGGCCCGGCCGAGCGCTTGGAGAGCTCGTGGATGGCGAGGGCGGCCAGCTCCTTGCCCGCGCCGTTCTCGCCGGTGATGAGCACGCGGCCGTTGCTCGGGGCCACGCGGCGGATCTGGTCGCGCAGCCGCTCGACGGCCGGGCACTCGCCGACGATCGCGTTGTCGGCGCCTCCGGTGCCGACCTCGGGGCCGGCGCCTCCCGCGCCGGTGCCGCCTGCAGCGCCGCGTCCACCACCCTTTCCGCGCCGCAGGCGCGTCAGCTTCACCGCCTCGCGCAGCACCTCGAGCAGGTGCTCGGGGTCGCGCACGGGCTTGGCCACGAAGTCGAACGCGCCGCGCTGGCCGGCCTTGACGGCGTTCTCGAGCGTGCTCTCGCCGGACACGATCACCACCGCGATGTCGGGGGAGTGCTCGCGGATCCGCACGAGCGCATCGAGTCCGTGCTCGCCGGGCATGGTCAGGTCGAGCAGCACGGCGTCCCAGCGGCGCTTGTCGAGCGCCTCGTAGGCCTCCGCGGCGTTCGCGGCCTCGCCGGTCTCGTGCCCCTCGTCCTCCAGCACGCCGCGCAACTGCCGGCGGATCGCGGGGTCGTCGTCCACGGTGAGTACGGCGAAACGCTCTCGCTCAGCCATCGGCGCTCCTAGGGGGAGAGGGGCAGCGACAGGCGCGCCACGGCGCCGCCGCCCTCCCGGTTGACCAGCGTGATGTGTCCCTTGTGCTGACTGACGATGTCGCGCACGAGCGAGAGCCCCAGCCCGCTGCCGCGATTCTTGCTGCTCACGTAGGGTTCGAACACGCGTTCGGCCAGCTTGGGGTCCAACCCCGGGCCGCGGTCGCGCACCTCCACCCACGCTTGCGCGGCATCGCCGCCTGTGACGAGTTGCACCACGGCGCCCGCCGGGCTCGCCTCGATGGCATTGACCAGCAGGTTATGCAGCGCGCGCGAGAGCAGCAAACGGTCGCCGCGCACGGGCAGCGTCGCCTCGCACTTCACTTCGAGCGTCACCCGTTCCGGCTCGTGCAGCGCGCCCGCGGCGCGCGCGAGCTCGGAAAGTTCCAGCGCCGCTTCTCGCGGCTCCGGCATGCGCGCGTACTGCGAGAACGTCTCGGCCAGGGTCGTCAGGTGGTCGATCTCCTGGAGCAGTGCGGCGAGGCTCTCGCGCACCGCGACGCGCTCGTGCTCGGGCACCAGCTCGACGCGGCGCTGGAGTCGGTGGAGCGAGAGCGTCATGGGCGTGAGCGGGTTCTTGATCTCGTGCGCGAGCTTGCGCGCAACGTCCCGCCACGCGGCCTCGCGCTCGGCCCGCGCCAGCGCGCTACGTGCTTCCGCCAGCCGCGCGGTCATGGCGTTGAACGACGTGGCCAGCGAGGCCAGCTCGCGCGGACCCGATTCAGGCAGCGGTTCGCTCGGTGCGCCATCTTGAAGTCGCTCGAGCGCCTGGGACAGGCGAAAGAGTGGCTTCGTCATGCCACTGGCCAGCAAGCGAGCCAGGAACGCGGCGACGAGCCCGATCACCAGCGCCAGCGCCGCGACGATGAGCCACACGCGCTCGCGTTGCACGTCCACCAGCACCCCCACCCGCGAGTAGAGAGCGCGCGCTTCACGCACGCCGTCCAGGCGCTCCCAGAAGCCGGGGTTCAATCGCACGCCGGTGGCCAGCACCACGCCGTCGCTCATCGGCGCCACCGCCGCCAGCACACCCGCGGGCGATCGCACCAGCCGATCGCCCGACATCGCGGTGGCGATCGCCTCGCCCAGCTGGGGCGGGCTGGCGGTGGGCACACCCGCTGGCACCACCGTGCTCGCGGCGCGCCAGGTGGTGGAATCGCGTTCATAGACCTGGGCGAAGTCGAGCCCCGCCTCGCGCAGGCCCGCGCGCAGGGCGTCGCGCTGAGCGGGATCGGCCGCGATGTCGGGAAGCGCGGCCGCCCACGCATCCGCGCGCTCCAGCGCCGTCGCCTCGAGCCGGGCGAGCGTGGCGCGGTTGGTCTCGATGGCCGCCTCGAGTGCGTTCTCGACGCCCGACTGGTACCAGCGCGACGTGGCGGCGCGCAGCTGCACCAGCGTGAACCACGCGAACAGCAGTGTGGGCACCAACGCGAGCGACAGCATCGCGAGGAACAGCCGGGTGCGCAGCGTCATCGCGAGGCCACCCTTGCGCACACCCTCACCGGCCCTGTGCGTGCCGGCGTCGGGGCGCGTCACTCATGCCTCCGGCGTGAGGCCGCCCAGCTGGCCACAGGCGGCCCAGATGTCGCCGCCTTGCGTCTGTCGCACGGTCACGGCGGGCGCCCTGGGGTAGAGCCGCCCGGCGAACGCGTCGATCGCGGCCTGCGACGGGCGCTTCCAGTCGAGGCCGGGCACGGGGTTGTACGGGATGATGTTCACCTTGCTCGGCAGCCCGCGCGCGAACGCCGCCAGGCGATCGGCGTCCTCCATGCTGTCATTGACGCCGCCCAGCAGCGTGTACTCGAGCGTCACGCGGCGGCCCACGGTGCGGCCGTAGTCACGAGCCGCGTCCAGCAACTCGCGGATGGGCCAGCGTTTGTTCACCGGCACGAGTTCGTCGCGCAGCGCGTCGGTGGTGGCGTGCAGCGACACGGCCAGGCCCACTTGCAGGTCGAGTTGCGCGAGTTCGCGGATCTGCGGCACCAGGCCGCTCGTGCTCACGGTGACGCGGCGCGCGCCAAGGTTGAGCCCGCGATCATCGTGCAGGATGCGGATGCTCTCGGTCACCGCGGCCATGTTGGCGAGCGGCTCGCCCATGCCCATGTACACGATGTTGAAGCGGTCGTCCTGCCAGCCGTGGTAGTCGCCCATGGCCACCACCTGCGCCACGATCTCGTGCGCCTTGAGATTGCGCTTCAAGCCCATCAGGCCGGTGGCGCAGAACGAGCACTTCAGGGCACAGCCCACCTGGCTCGAGATGCAGAACGTGAGCCGTTTGGGCGTGCGCATGCTCACGCTCTCCACGCGCGCACCGTCGGCCAGCCGCAACACGAACTTGTGCGTGTTGCCGTCGGGGCTGTTGTGCACCGACGCCGTCTCGGGCAACGCGAAGTCGCAGATGCCGGTGAGCGTCCGACGGAACGCGAGCGGCAGGTTGGTCATGCCGAGCGGGTCGCGCACGTGCTTCCGGTACACCCACGAGTACAACTGCTCGGCCCGGAACGCGGGCAGCCCATGGCCCAGCACGTGACGGCGCAGGCGGTCACGGCTCATGCCGAAGATGCTGGGAGTGGGGCCCGGGGCGGGCGACAGATCGGAGGGGGTCATGGTGCCAGTGTGCGCGAAAGCAGCGAGGAACGGTAGCAACCACCCTCGCTTGCGGTCAATCGCGCCGCAATGGTATGCATGGCCATGCAATGCGACGAGAACACTCTCGACTGCACCGGTCCTACGCAGCGCTGGCCCCGCCCCGGCGGTTCCAGCTGCTGCTGCTCCTCCTCTCCGGTGTGGACCGGAGCGTGAGCCAATTGGCCCGCGCCGTCCGCCTGAGCCAGTCGTGCACCACCCGACACCTACAATCGCTCGAGCGCGCGGGGCTGGTGAAGCGCGAGCGGGACGGGAAGCGCGTCGTGTTCCGGCCCGCGCCGCGTGATGCGGCCGCCCGGGACGTGCTGGCTTCGTTGGCCCACTCGGCGGAGGCAGCCGTATTCGAGGCGGGGCTCGCCCTGGAGGCCGTTCCGATCGCCTCGACCGCAGAGCTCGAACCCCTGATGGCGGTGCCGACGCTTCGCGAGCGGCCCGAGCGACCCGAGCGGCCCGAGCCCGTCGCCGCGCACGATGCGGCGGAATCTGGTAATACGTCCCCCTCCCGTGCGTTCCC
>JANNKI010000386.1:0-5315 GCA_031396225.1 bacterium
GGCTACGAAATCAGTGGAAGTGATTCATGCAAGTCATCAAAACGAAATGATTTAAGGCACTCGCTACGAAGCGCCACCCACCGCGACCGGCGGCGGGCCGCGGCGTTCCAGCGCCGCCAGTTGCTCCGGCGTGTCCACGCCCGCGAACGGCCGCTCGCCGAGCACCACCTTGATGCGCACGCCGCGCTCGACCGCGCGCAGCTGTTCGAGCCGCTCGGCCAGCTCCAGCCGACCCGGCGGCCACGAGGCGAACTCGAGCAGCAGCTCGCGGCGGAAAGCATACACGCCCGCGTGGCGGAGCGCCGGGCCTCCGCGCGAAGCACCGGCCAGGTCGGCGCGACTGAAGTAGAGCGCGAAGCCCGCGTCGTCCACGACCACCTTCACCACGTTCTCGGATGCCATGGCCGCAGCGTCGGGCTCGACGTGCGCCACCGTGCCCATGCGCACGGACTCGTCCGCGCGCATGGCCGCCACCAATCGCGTGACCGCACCCGTCTCCAACTCCGGCTCGTCGCCCTGTAGATTCAACACGATCTGCGCTGCAAGATGCCGCCGCGCCACCTCGGCCACGCGATCGGTTCCGCTCTGGCACTCGAGCGAGGTCATCTCCACCGTGGCGCCCCAGCCGCGTGCCGCGGACGCGATGCGCCCGTCGTCGGTGGCCACGATCAGCTCGTCCAGCCCGTGGGCGGCGCGCGCGCGCTCCCAGACATGCTGCAGCATGGGTTTCCCCCACAGCACGGCCAGCGGCTTACCCGGAAAACGAGACGCGCCGTAGCGGGCGGGGATCACACCCAGAACGGCGCGGCGAGATTCAGCAGGTCCCGTGAGCACGGGACGGCAAGTTAGCACGGGTGCCCTGCTCCGTCGAACGCCGGACGTGCGTGCCACGTGCGCGGCGAACCGCGCCCGCCCCCATCAAGGCGGAGCAGGGCTTTGCGACGATGCTGCGGCAAGCGCTGGACCTGCTCGGCAAGCCCGTGGCGCCGGGCGGCGAGGCCACGACCGGGAGTGTGCGACTGCTGTGTCGTAGGCACAATCCGTTGGCGGCCGAGCGGCGGCTGGGAGCGGAGCTCGTGAAGGCGCGGCGCGATGCCGGGAGCCTGCTAGCCCTTCAACTCCCCGATCATGTCCGTCACGTCCTTCGCGCTCTTCGCGAGCGCGGCCTGGTCGGCGTCCGAGAGCTTGAGCTGCACGATCTTCTCCACACCGCCGGCGCCCAGGATGATGGGCACGCCGATGAACAGGTCGCGCAGCCCGTACTCACCGTTCAAGCTCACCGAGCAGGGCACGAGCCGCTTCTGGTCGAGCAGGATCGCTTCGACCATCTCCACCGCCGACATGGCGGGCGCGTAGTAGGCCGAGCCGGTCTTCAAGAGCTTCACGATCTCGGCGCCGCCGTCGCGTGTGCGCTGCACGATCTGCGCCAGACGCTCGGGGGCGATCAGCTCCTCCACCGGGATGCCGCCGGCCACCGTGTAGCGCGTCACCGGCACCATCGAGTCGCCGTGTCCGCCCAGCACCATGGCCTGGATGTCCGCGCCCGAGATGCCCAGCTCCAGTGCGAGGAACGCGCGGAAGCGTGCGCTGTCCAGGATGCCGGCCATGCCGAGCACGCGGTTCTTTGGAAAGCCTGACACGTGCGAGAAATACCAGGTCATCACGTCGAGTGGGTTCGTGACCACCACCACCGTGGCGTTCGGCGCGTGCTGCTTCACGGCCTCGGCCGCGGGCTTGACGATGTCGGCGTTGGCCTTCAAGAGGTCCGAGCGCGACATGCCAGGCTTGCGCGGGAATCCGGCGGTCATCACCACGACGTCGGCGCCCTTCACTGCGGCCAGGTCGGTGGCGCCGCTCAAGCGCACGCCCTTGTGCCACAGGGGTGCGGCTTCTTCCATGTCGAGCGACTTGCCCTGCGGCATGCCGTCCATCTCGGGGCGGTCGATGAGCGTCACGTCCGCCAAGCCGCGCTCGGCGATGAACAGCGCGGCGCTGGCACCCACGTTCCCAGCGCCGATCACGGCGACCTTGTTCTTCACGGGTTCCCTCCGGTCCAGAGCTTGAGCGATTCAAGAAAACGCCGCCTCCGGTCGCGGACGACCGACGGCGGCGGAGTGTTCAGGGTGGGGCGAAGCTTCAGTTCGTCTCGACCATCGCCGGCATGACGTGGACCTTCTTGCGCGTGCGACCGAAGCGCGCGAACTCCACCTTGCCGTCGATGAGCGCGAACAGCGTGTCGTCCTTGCCCCGCCCGACGTTGTGCCCCGCGAAGATCACCGTGCCGCGCTGGCGCACGATGATGCTGCCCGCGGTCACCCGCTCGCCGCCGAACTTCTTGACGCCGAGCCGCTTGGCATTGGAGTCGCGGCCGTTCTTGGTCGAGGACTGGCCTTTTTTGTGAGCCATGGGGGTTTTCTCTCTCTCAGCCCGAGATGGCGGTCACGCGGATGCGCGTGAGCTCGCTGCGATAACCGCGGCGGCGACGATAGGAGCGCCGGCGTTTGAACTTGAAGATCTTGAGTTTCTCGCCGCGCAGGTGCTCGACGATCTCAGCCGAGACGGAGGCGCCCTTCACATTGGGGCGGCCCACGGAGATCTTGTCGCCGTCGCCCAGCAGCAGCACCTGGTCGAACTTGAGGCTGGCGCCGGGCTCGCCGGACATGAGGGCCACGTTGAGCACCTCGTCCGGAGTGACCCGGGTCTGAATGCCAGCGATGTTCACGATCGCGTACATGGAACGGTTGACTCCCTGGCAGCCACGGGACCTCGTCCCGGAGCATTCGGATGCGCCCGCCGACGGCTGCCGGCACGGGCTGCCCCCCGCGCCGGACGGCCGGAGGGTGGAGCAAGAACCGGATTTTCTATCATGATGTGTGAGAGGCTGTCAATCTCGCACCACACAGTGGCTTCCGGGCCCAACGCCGCGGCCGGCCGGTGCCCGTGATCTGCCCGAACCGCACGGAGACCCATGCCATGCTCGCACGTCCTGCTGCCGCTGTTCCCTCGGCGCTCGTTCTCTTCCTGCTCGCCTGCGCGCCGGGCGCCCCCGAGGGCGGCCCGGCGACCGCGCAGGCCCCGCCCGCCGCGTCGATGCCGGCCGCCCCGCGCGAATCCGACCCGGACGACCCGCTCTGCGCTCCGCTCCTGCTGGATGCCGACCCCGGCTTCGGCACGCACGTGGTGATGCGGCGGCTCCCCAACGCGGCCGACCTCGAGGAATTGCGCTTCGTCTCGGGCCTGCGCCAGGTCCTGGTTGCCCTGCCGGAGTGGCCAGCCACCTACGCCGAATTGCGCCCCATGCAGCAGTCCATCCTGCCCGAGGGCGCCGAGTTGGTGATCCTGCTGCCGGGCTGGCCGCCCACGCGCGAAGCATTGGGGGCGTGGAACCTGGTGAGCGGCGCGCTACGCATCATCATCGTGGTGGACGGGCCGCCGGGCGACCGAGCGCTGATCACGGAGTTGAACCGCGTGAGGTCCCTGGAGCGCGTGATCGCCCAGATGGAGCACCCCTCGCGCAGCGGGTTCGAGCGGCTACAGCGTCCGCTCTCGTTCCGCGTGTTGAAGCGCTAGGTGCCAGAGCCGGCCGGCCGGCGCACGTTCAGAGCCGGGTGTACCGCCACAGCGCGTGGGCGAACATGAGCACGCCCACCACCCACGGGAGCGCCCCGACGGCGAACAGCCACGGATAGTCGGGAGCACGCAACGCCCACGCGAAGATGAGCGTGCCGAGCACGGCGAAGAGGCTCGCGCTCACCATGCTGGCCACGGCGGACTCGCGCGCCCGCGACTGCTCCGCGGTCGGAGGCGACGACGACTTGGCTTCGGATTGGTCTTCTGGATCGATGCGCTGGGACACGCGCGGCCTCCCACGGGTGGGGGAGGCCCGATCGGTGGAAGTGTTCGAGATCCGGCAGAGGGGGAGGCCGGGCGAACGCATACGAGCCAGAGGCTACGCCTCGGCTTGGATTTCCGGCAAGGGCAATCGCTCGCGGCTCCCTCCCACCTCTCGGCCCCGGCGCACGAGTGAGGCGGAATCACCGGGGGCGCCAACCACACGCGATGCTCGCTCGTCGCAACGGCTTGGGCCCGCGCCAGCCGCCCCGCTCAAGCGCCGCTCAACTCCCATGTTCGAGCATCCACATCGGTCGCGGCCGCAGCTCGTGAGCGGCCGATCGTCTCCCGCCGCCGAGGAGGTTTCCGTGCGCCGCTGTGCTGCTTCACGCCACCTACAGATACTCGCCTGGTCCGCGTTCCTCGCACTCGCCGCGCCGTGCGGCGTGGCGTGCGCCGCGACCCCGGAGTCCATCACGCTCACGCCGTCCTCCGGCGTGACCACGTTCACGTCCGCGCTCATCGGCGGCGTGGGCCTGGACGGATCCACCTGCGTCGAGGACGTGAGCTGCGACACGCTCGTGCTGGTGGTGGCCGCGGGTGATTACACCGGTCGCAACCTGCGCATCGCGATCGATTGGCTGGTTCCCGCCAACGACTTCGACATCTATGCCCACGTGAACGGCATCGGCGGCCCCGAGATCGGCGCCTCGCACGGCCCGCCCCCGGGCTCGCACGAGGAATTCTTCATCTCGCTGAACGGCCCGGTGGTCACGGCGCGTCGTTACACGCTTCGAGTGGTGAACTCCGCCGGCGCGCCCGAGCAGGTCGCGGGCCGGCTCGAGTTCGTGGTGCCGCCGGCGCCGCGCTTGGCGCTCACCTCCGGCTTCGACGTGCGCTTCAGCCCGAGCGTCACCGTGGTGGCGCCGGGTGCGGCGCGCGACTGCGAGCCCAGCATCCGCGTGGACGTGCGGGGCAACTGCTACGTGGGCGGCATCCGCGGCGTACCCGCGGGCGTGGACCTGTGGCGATTCGACCTCGATCCCGCGAGCCCCGGGTACGACCCGCAACTGCGCTCCGCCGTCTACCTCGGCCAGCCCGATGCGTTCGCTCCCGAGGACACCGTCGGCGGGCGGGACGGCGGCGGCGACATCGACATCGCCACGTCGTTCCCGCCGGGCGGCGGCACGCCGTGGGTGACCATCGTGAGCCTCGCGGCCGCGAACATCTCATCGGCGGTCTCCTCCGACCGGGGCGAGAACTTCACGCTCTCCCCCGCGGTGGCCACGGTGCCCGCCGACGACCGGCAATGGATCGAGTCGCATGGCGACTCGCTGGTCTACCAGATGTACCGCGCGCCCATTCCCGCCACCGGCCTGTGGGTGCAGCGCTCGCTGGACCACGGCGTCACCTGGGGCGAGCCCTCGCTGGTGAGCCCCACCGGCACCTCGCCCCGAAAAAAATACGTGGAACACACGACCCGC
>JANNKI010000394.1:0-4293 GCA_031396225.1 bacterium
CCGTCTGGTTTCCGATCACCCCACCGACCACGCCGCCGGCGGCGCCGCCGATGATCGCGCCCTTGGTGGTCCTGTTCATGGACGCACAACCCGTCGCGCCAACCAGCACCAGCGCGGCGAGGCACGTCGTAAGGATCGAGAGATGTGTTCTGCGAGACATGAGCTTCTTCCTTTTCCGCCGATACGGTGCCGGCCATGGGCCGGCACCTGGATCGGCTTCCGGATTCGATGGCTCCGCGAGCGCTTTGCTCAGGCGCCTGACGTGGTCGACTCGCGTGCCGCGCGGTCGTGCTGGAATGCGTTCTGGCCGGCCTTGATGGCCGCCTTCGCGTCGGTGCCCAGATCGGCCACCGACTCGCGCGCAAAGTCGAGCGAGTGTTCCGCGTTCTTGCCCCAACGACGAGCCGTTGAGGCCAGGCGTTGACGTGTTCTCGCCCCGCTGTCGGGGGCCAGTAGGAGTGCGAGCCCGGCTCCGAGCACGGCGCCGAGCGCGAAGCCAATCAGGGTCGTGCCGGCGTCCGGCGAGCGGTGGGAATTCGAATTTTCAATCATGGTGATGACCTCCATGGTTCGGGGGGTAGCGTTGGGTGAACCTATCCAGCAGTCGTCTCAGAAAGTGATCGGCGCCCGACCTCACACCCCGCGCGACCGCGGCGGCGGTGTAGACGGGTCGCTCGATCTCGTCGAGGAGCGCGGACGAGAGGTCGGCCGTACGGTGGCCGACCGATTCGAAACGCTCCACGACGCGCATCACGGGCGGTACACACTCACGCACCGAGGTCAGTAGTGTCCGTGCCTCGAGGGCGACGTGGTCGATCCTCGAGGTCGACTCACGAACCGCCTGACCCAACTGCGAGATGTCCTCGGAGGCCTTGGTGAGGAAGCGAGTCAGCAGGCGCAAGGTAAGCAAGGCAATCACGAGCATCCCGATGGTCATTATTACAATCCAGATCTGGAGCACCGCGGGCATCGCGCACCTTCCTTCGATGGTGGGGCATGGGGTTAAGGCGGAATCGTCCGAAGCTCGCGATCAGCCGACCCCAAGTGCCAAGCAGGAGTAGCGCAAGTTCGAGGCCAACCCGACGCCGGCGGCGGTCGGTGATTCCAGGCTGCCTCAGCCCCAGGTGTCCACCGGCATCGGCGCCGGGTCCGAGGGCGGGGCCATCGGGGGCGCGGTCAGCTCGCCGATCACCGCCTGGAGCATCGCCGCCCCGGGAAGCGCGAGCAGCGCGCCCGCGGCTCCGAATACCTGGGTGCCTGCAAGCATGCTCACCGTGATGATGAACGGATGCATCCTGAGGTAGCGGCCCATCACGCGTGGCGTGATGAACGCGCCGATCACCCAGTTGATGACCACGTAGGCCGCAACGCCGACCACCGCGTGGAGCGGGCTGACACTCACCCCGGCGAGCGCGATGGCGATCGCCGCAACGAGGAAACCCAGGAACGGGACCATTTCCGCGAATCCCACGATCAACCCGAGTAGCAGCGGCACCGGAGAGCCCAACAGCGCAAGGCCGACCCCGACGGAGACGCCCATCACCAGGCACACGATCGCCTGTCCCCGCACGTAGCTGCGCAGCGCGCGGTCCACCGCGCTGCCGAGGCGCTTCAGATCGGCATGTGCACCCTTCGGCACGAAGCGAAGTGCGCTCTTCTGCACCGCCATGGACTCCGCCAGAAGATAGAACGAGAGAAAGGGCAACACGGCGAGACCGAGCACCTGCCCGAGTCCGCTGAGTCCCCACCCGGTGGAGCCGGCGAAACTGCCGCCGAGGTGCTGGGCCAGTCCGGAGACATTGGTGCGCAAGTCTTCGATGGCGGGATTAAGCCAGGTACTCAGGCCCTGCGACGCGCCGTAGTCGCGCATTCCCTGAAGCAGCCGGGCCAGTGCCTCGGGGGCCACCGATGCGAAGCGCGCCGCCTGTGCAGCCAGCCGGGGCACCGCGAGCACGAGCATCCAACACGCCACCGTGACCAGGCCAAGCATCACCACTGCCGCCGCGGCGCTTCTCGAAAGGTGCGGCCAGCCCGGCCGGAAAGGTCGCTCGATCGCCGCCACGACGGGCAGCAGGGCGTAGGCCAGCAGTACGGAGTACCCGATCAACAGAACGAGATCCCGCAGCACCCACACGAGCACTGGCACGATCACGGCGACCCAGACGAGCGCAGTTTGCGCCGATACCACCATCTTCCTGGGGCCCGAAGTGGCCCGGCCCGCGCGAACGGGCGTAGTGCGTAGCGGTGAGTCGGAAGCCTTCGCGCGGGTCACGGGCCGAAGCGGCGGAACATCGGATTCTCGGTGAGCAGTCATTCGGGTCCGGATTGAACTTGTGCGTCCGTGGCTAGCGAACGATGACTTCCCTGTTCATCAGCTTGAGCACGACGATCACCAGGATCACGACGACCAGAACGCCGATGATCGCCCCGGTGCTATCGCCACCGCTCGGCAGGCCCTTTGACGCACTGGCCAGCCGGTGCAGGTCCTGGTCGGACATGTTCGCGAGCTTCAGTTGGGCTTCGGCGGGCGTGACGCCGTAGTCGCGCAGTTTCTGGGCCACCACTTTGTGCTCGAGCGTGCGCTGCGCGATCAGCATGTCGGCGTCGCGCGCCGAGTCGACGGTGGTCGTTCCCGACCGGGTCGAAGGGGCGAGGCCGGCTGCCGCCGGAACGATGTCGAGGGCGCTCATGGACAGAATGACGATGAGCGCGGTCCACATGCGGAGCACCTTGGGAAACTTGTTCATGAGTTCATCTCCAGGATTGGAAGTGGAGGCCCCCGGCGAGCGGCCGCGTTTAGAACTTGATCGCCAGTCCGAGCGACGTGCTCCAGAAGTCGGGATTGAACTCCGTGGGGAACAGCACGCTGTTGTCCTTTTGCATGAAGATGTAGCGCCCATTCAGATCCAGGCCCAGGGCGGGCGAGAGAGGCACGACCAGACCGCCGCCCAGATGGGCGCCGACCTTCATGGTCGTCACGTCGTTGAACGGCAGGCCGCTCCGATAGTCATAGGTCGAGCGGTACCAACCGAGGCCGCCGCCGCCGTAAAGCATGGGAACCGGGGTCAGCCACAGGGACGCCGTCACCGGCCACATGCGGACCTTGAGGTCGTTGTTGGAGAACGACTCCTCGCGATAGGAGATGCCGCCCTCGATGCTGAGGTACGGCAGCAACGGCGCGCGAAGCGCGACACCTCCGCTGAACGCGCCGTCACCGGCGCTGGCATCCGTGGCTTTCGTGAAACCAAGCGAGGGGATGAGCTGTGTCGCCCGGCTCACGCCAGCGGAAGCAGCAAGTAGGACGAGCACCAGCAGCGTTCCGATCCAAGGACGTGCGGGGCTCGCTGAAATCTTGGGATGCATGAACTTCATCATGAAGTTGATCTCCTTAGGAGCGCAGGTAGCCGCGTGGGCCTGGCCCGCGCAAGACGTTCATCCGACCATCCGCGGACGGTCACTCGGTCGAAAAGATGGACGGCGAGGCGACAAGGCGACTCCCCTACTTGGTCGCGGTCTCGTGGGCGCTGAGGACGAGCGACCTTCCACGAAGCTGAATTTCGTGCTCCGCGCTCGCACCTGCGCCCCGCTGTCACAGGATTGAGAACGCACGAATGGTGCCAAAGGGGCCGGCTGGGGGCGGTCGTGCTCGCGAAGCCATTGCCGACGCACGCTTTGGCCGCTTCCGCGCAGGCTCCTGTGCGGTCGACCGGGCGCGGACGAGCGGACTCGTCGAAGCGGTTCCTACAAAGCCACGAGGAATCTACAAGCCGGGTGGATTCACGGCCGACGGCGTTGTCCCGCCTTCACCTCGTCGAGCGTCGCGCGGTAGATCGAGTCGCGCGGGCCGGCGGTGCCCACCGCGCGCTCCGCGAGAGCACGTGCCTCCTCAAGTCGTCGGTCCTGCTTCAACAGCGCGACGGCGAGATTGTTCATGGCGTCCGCGTGCGTCGAGGAATCGGCGAGCGCGCGTCGATAGCACCTCTCGGCGCGCTTCCACCGCCCCCTGGCGGCTTCGATGTTTCCGAGATTGACGCGGGCCTGCGCCTGATGTGGTTCGAGCCTCAGGACGCGGCGATACTCCCTTGCCGCCAGCTCGAGCTGACCCGTCGACTCGTAGACCACGCCGAGATCATTGTGCTCGCTCGCGCTCAGCGGATCATGGAGCACCACGAAATGCGAGCAGCTCGCGATCGGCGCGACTGAGCCGAGCGCAAGGGCCGCGATGGCCAGCGGGACCCCGTATCTCGCGATCATCGGGCTCGCCGCCTGACGACGAGCGCCTGCGAGCCCGCG
>JANNKI010000423.1:0-10712 GCA_031396225.1 bacterium
GGACGCCCCCGTCGCGGACCACCGCAGGGAGCAGGTCGGTGCCCGCTCGGGCCCGTCAGGGCCCGTGAAACAGGCGGAGAAGGCTCTCAAGCAGCGGTGAAATACCGCCGATACCGCACAGGAACGCCCGGGACGGTACGGAGCGAAGCCTCGGAGTGTCAAGGGAATGCAGGGGATGAACCGAGCAGGGAGGATCGCGGTGTACCTCACCGGGACGCCTAGGCGAGCGCTTCGCGCGTCCATGCGCCTGGCCCTCGCCTCGCTGCTCTTTGCGGCGGTCGCGACGGTCGCGTTCGCCCAGGCAGAGCCGGACGTCGCGGCCCCTCCCGATCCCGATCCGCCCGTCGAGACCGAGCTCGCTCCACCTCCCGTCTTCGAGAGTCCCGTCGCCCGGACTCCCTTCGTCGCGCGCCGTGCGGCCGCTCCCGCCGATCCCCGCGAGCGACTCCGCGACGTCGCGGACTGGGTGCAGTGGAAGAACACCCGCCAGATCGCGGCGCTCCCCGCGGAGGCCCGGCTGTTTTTTCGCAGGGGCCTGCTCGCTCACCAGTCGGGCCAGCGTGCCGAGGCGCTCGCCAACGTGCGCGGCGCGATCGAGCTCGATCCGTCCTTCGTCCAGCCCCACCTCACGCTCGCCGGCTGGGCACTCTTCGGCGACCCGGCGCAGACGCTGGTGCACTGTGCCGCCGTCGTCGAGCGCCTGCGCCACGACTTCAACCTGCAACTGGACCTGGCCGCCAACGCGCTCACGCTGGGATTCGAGGCGCTGTTCGCCGGCCTGCTGTTCGCGGGGCTGATCGTCGTGTACCTGCGCCGGGACGAGATCGCGCACGGTTTCCAGGAGCAACTCGCCGGCTACATCTCGCGAACGACTGCGCGCCTGTGGATCCCGCTGTTGCTGTCGCTGCCATTCATGGCCGGGATCGGCCTCACGTTGCCGGTGCTGCTGCTGCTGGGCTTCCTCTGGCCCCAGCTCCGGGTGCGCGAGCGTGCGCTGTACCTGATGCTGGCTGCCGCCGCCGTGCTCGCTCCGCTCACGCTCACCATGCTCGACCGGTTCGCGCTCGCGCTGCGCACCGACGGCCGGCCGTTTTACGAGCTGCCCACGCTCGAGCACGCCGCGTGGGACTCCGGGCGTCAGGCTCGACTCGAGTCGCAGGCCCTCCGCGATAGCGACAATGGCTTCGCCCAGTTCGCCCTGGGCTGGTACTCGCGCCTCGACAGCCGATTGGAGAAGGCCGATCGCGCCTACAACGCGGCGCTCCGGGCCTGGCCGGAGCACTCGGCCGTGCTCACCGACCTCGGCAACGTCGTGGCCATGCGCGGACAGGCCGATCGCGCGCTCGAGCTCTATCGACGGGCCGCGGCGAGCGATCCCCAGAACGCCGCAGCGCACTTCAATGCCGCGCAGCTTCTCACGCGTCGGTTCGACTACGCGACCGCGCAGGCGGAACTGCGGCAGGCCTCCGCCATCGACTTCGACCTCGTGCAGCGTTTCCAGTCCCGGGCAGGCGCCAACGGCATGCTGCCGCTCGTGGATGTCTGGCCAGGCCCGCGCACGTTCTGGGCCGCGCTTGCCGCCGCGCCGCCGCGCGGCTCGCAGCCACTGCCGCTGTCACTGCGCGGCTGGCTGGAGACCTCGGGCTGGTCGTTCAGCGTCGCCTCGCTGCTGACCGTCCTGCTGGGCGTGTTCGCCGGCCGCTGGCAGCACAGGCAGCTGCCCTTGCGCTTCTGCAGCAACTGCGGCGTGGTGGTCTGCCGCCGCTGCGCCAAGCGGCGACGCGAAGCGGCGCTTTGCCAGGAATGCGACGCGATCGGCGCGGGAGCCGAGACCCAGGAGTTCTCCCGCGTGCTGTTGCTGCAGCACCGTGCCCGCCGCCGGGACGGGGCGCGCTACCTCGGCACGGCACTCGCCGCCCTGGTCCCCGGATTCGGCCTGCTTGTCCACCATCGCGTGTTCGGGCCCACGCTGCTGCTGTCGTGCGCGTGGTTGCTGGGTCACTTCGCGCTCGGACACGCACTTCCGTTCTCGGTAAGCGCTCGTCTCACGCTCCCGGGCGGCGAGGTGCCGGGCGTGATGCTCTGGGCCGGGATCGTCTTCATCTATCTCTGGTCGCTGCTCGGCTACTTCGTACTCACGTCGGCGGAACGCCGGCGCGAGTCCCAGAACCAGGCCGCCTCGCGCGGCCGCATCACCCAGGCCACGCGGCGCCAGCCGGCGGCGGCGGCGTAGGGGACGGCATGGCACTCCAGGGGAACCTTCGCGACTTCTCGGCCATGGAGATCCTGCAACTCGTGGGATCCCAGAAGAAGTCCGGCTGTCTGATCATGGAGTGGAACACGGAGCGATTCGTCGTGTGGGTGATCGACGGTCGCATCGTGTCCACGCGCCATCCCGGCCTCGCCAAGGACGATCCGCTCGCGGCGTTCCTCAGGCAGGTGAATCGGCTCTCGGACGAACAGTTCCGCGGCCTGCTCACCATCCAGAAGGAGTCCGGGCGCGATCTCGAGGACCTGCTCGTCAACGGCCGGTATGTCGAAGCCGAGGATCTCGCGCCGCTCATCGAGCGACAGATCCTGGACGACCTCATGAAGCTCGTGCGCTGGGAGGATGGTGCTTATCGGTTCGACCCCAGCAACCGCTGGCCCGGCGAGCCCATCGTCATGTTGAGTATGGAAGGCGTGATGATCGAGGCCGCGCGCCGCGTGGACGAGCAGAAGCGCTTTGTGAGCGTGTTCCGCGACCCGCACCGACTGCTCGGCGTGCACGACCTGCCCGACCCCGATGAATCACTGTCCGACGAGGAGCGCGACCTGTTCGGGATCGTGGACGGCCAGCACACGGTGGCCGAGGTCGTGGCGGCCGCACCCCTGACCGAGTACGAAGCGTACGAATCGTTGCACCGCATGCTCGAGGCGAACTGGATCGAGTTCACCGGCCGGCGCGACCCGGGCATCGTGGCGCCGATCGTGCCCATCGCCCCCCCTCCGCTCGTCGACCGTCGCGGGCCGCTGTGGCTACGCGAACTGGTGGTGGCGGCCGCCGTGCTCGGCGCGGTGGCGCTGGTGCGCTGGGCCGCGCCCTCCGTGCAGCTCTCGCGCGCCGCGGCCCCGGGAGCGGCCTCGGACGTCTACGCCACGGCCCACCTGCGCGACCTGCGCCAGGCCGTGGACCTGTTCCAGCGCGAGCGAGGTGAGCTACCCGCGCGCCTGGACGACCTGGTCGAGGATCGCTGGATCGAGCAGAACCAATTGCGCGTGCCGGGCTATGTGCTCCAGTACCGGCCCGCCGCGAACGGGCAGGACTACCAATTGGAACTGGCCCCGGACCACTGACGCGGCCCCGGCGGACGCCGTCAGACCGATCGCGCGAGGAACCAGCGAACGGCCGCCACCAGGTCCGGGCAGACCGCATCCGCCGCGATTCCACCCGGGGCTTCGCCGCGTGCCTCCTCTGCACCGTGCCCGGTGAGCACGAGCACTCCCGCCGCGTTCGCCGCGTGACCCGCCTCGACGTCGATCCACTTGTCGCCCACCATCACCGAGCCGGGAAGTGAAACTTGCAAGTCCTCCGCCGCCTCGCGCAGCAGCCGCGTGCCGGGCTTGCGGCAGTCACAGCCCGCGTCCGGCGCGTGCGGACAGTGGCGCACGGCATCCAGCTCAACGCCCTCCGCGCGCAACAGCACGCGCAGGCGCGCCATGACCTCATGCACGCGCGTCTCGGGGAAGAGCCCTCGACCCACGCCCGCCTGGTTGGAGACCACGACCACGGGGTGACCCTGCGCGCGCGCGGTACGGAGCGCCGCGGCCACGCCCGGCAGGAGCGCCACGCTGTCCGGCTGCGAGAGATGGTGCCGCTCCTCGATGACCGTGCCGTCGCGGTCCACGAACAGCGCCGTGCGGCCCGGGGAGGCCATGCGGCGCGCGAGCGCGCGCTCGCACGTCCGCTCGAGCAGCGTGGTGTCCGGGTGCGCGCTCGCCTCGCGCTCGTCCGCTTGGGCGGGCCAGAGCGACAGTCGCTCGCGTTCGGCCTCGGAGACCTGTGCCAGGAACTGCGGCGCCTGTTCCTCCGCGACCACACCGAAGCCGCCGAGCACCGACCAGCCCCAGCGCTCGAGCGCTCCCCAGCGCAGGTGCGCCTGGGCCTCGAGGCCCAGCACCAGCGCGCGCGCATGCGACAGCGCCGCCAGCACGAGCGGCCCGCGCGCGTGCGCGCCCCCCACAACCACGTCGGCCTCGCGCCGCGCCAGGCCCGAGCCGCCGGCCTCTCCCACCGTGGCCAGCGCGGAACCCGGCGCCGCCCCGCCGGCGCGGAGCACGAGGTGGCCCCGCTCGCCGAGGCCCAGCACCGCACGTTCGAGTCGGCTGCTCACGGGCACGGTCGGCAGGTGCACCGCGATCCTCACGCGACCTCCGCGAGCAGCGCATCGGCTTGCTGCATCACCCAAGCCACACTCACTGCGTCGAGGCAGAGCGTACCGATGCGACAGCGGCGCAGCCAGCACGGAGAGCACACCGGCGCGCGGTGCAGCACGCGCACGTGCGGCCCGCGCGCCGCCGTCCAACCGCTGGCGGCCGAGCCGTAGATCTGGAGCGTGCGCGTGCCGGTGGCCGCCGCCACGTGCGCCAGGCCGGAGTCGTTGCAGAGCGCCAATCGTGCGCCGGCCGCGACCGCCACCAGCGCGGGCAACGACGTGCGCCCGGCGAGCGAGACCGCGGCCGAGCCGATCCCCGCGACGATGCTCGCGCACGAGCCCGCCTCGGCCGCGGTGCCGCACACGACCACGCGCATCCCGCGCTCGACGAGCCCACGCCCCGCTGCGGCGAACCGGTCCGCGAACCACTCCCGCGCGGGACCGTAGGCCGAGCGCGGCCCGAGTATGGCGTAGGGCTCGCCCTCGGCCACGCCGGCGGCACGGAGCGCCGCCCCCGCCGCCTGCAAGCCCTGGGCGTCGGGCGAGAGTCGCGGCACCGCCACCTCATGCACGCCGAACGGAACCGCGAGATCCAGGTACTCGTCGCTCAAGTGCCGCTCCCCGCGCGGCGAGCGCCGCAGGGCGTGCGTGAGCAACACACTTCGCCCCTCGCTCGCATATCCCGAACGCACGGCGGCGCCGGAGCTCCACGCCAACCACGCGCTCGAGAACGACGCCGGCAATACGAACGCCACCTCCGGTGACCACGCGCGCACCCGTGCGGTCGCCTGGCGACGCGCACGACCTGCTCGGGGCCAGGCCACCCACTCGTGCGCCACCCCCTCGACCGCGAGCGTCGCGAGCAGCGGCTCGGGGGCCACGCCCATCAGGCGCGCGCGCGGCCAGGTCGCACGCAACGCGTGCAGCAGCGGTCGCGCCATGAGCACGTCGCCGAGCCAGTTGGGCAGCCGCACCAGCACCCGCTCGGGCGCCAAGCGGAGGCTCGTCAATACGAGCGCGCGAACAGCGCGACGCGATGGCCCGGACGCTCGAGTGAGGCGAAACGGGAGCGATCGGACGGCACGCAGCGGAGCGTCGCCCCGGTCTTCTCCTTCACCTCGGCTTCGAACTGCGCCGAGCCGTCCCAGGGCACGGCCACGAAACCGCGCCGGTCCGCGGCGAAGTGTGCGATCACGTCGGCCTTGCTCGACGCGAATACGGTGTTCGCTGTGCGGAACTCATCGGCCTGTCGGAACAGCGTCGCCTGGATGTCGGCAAGCAGCGCCGGGAGGCGCTCCGCGAGCGAGGCGAGCGGGATGGACTCCTTCACACGGGTGTCGCGCCGCACGCTCATCACCGCCTGGTTCGCCACGTCCTTCGGGCCCACCTCGAGCCGCACCGGCACGCCGCGCATCTCGTATTCGTTGTACTTCCAGCCGGGCGAGTACTGGTCGCGGTCGTCCACGTGCAGCCGGACGCGATCACCGAGCGCCTCGCGCACGCGGCCCACGAACGCGCGTACGGCGACGCGGTCCTCCTCCTTGCGCCAGATCGGCACCACCACCGCCTGGACGGGCGCAACGTTCGGCGGCAACCGCAGACCCTGGTCGTCGCCATGCACCATGACCAGCGCGCCGATCAGCCGCGTGGACACACCCCACGACGTCTGCCACACATGCTGCCGCTTGCCCTGCTCGTCCTGGTAGGTGATGTCGAAGACCTTCGCGAAGTGCTGCCCCAGGTGGTGCGAGGTGCCGGCCTGCAGCGCCTTGCCGTCCTTCATGAGCGCTTCGACGGTGTACGTCTCGTGCGCTCCGGCGAACCGTTCCGCGTCGCTCTTCTGGCCGGCGTAAACGGGAATGGCGAGCTCGGTCTCGACGAATTCGCGATACACCTCGAGCATGCGAAGCACCTCCTCGCGCGCCTCCGGCTCGGTGGCGTGCGCGGTGTGCCCCTCCTGCCACAGGAACTCGGCGGTGCGCAGGAACAGGCGTGTGACCTTCTCCCAGCGCATGACATTGCACCACTGGTTCAGCAGCACCGGCAGATCGCGGTAACTCTCGATCCAGCGCGCGTACATGTGGCAGATGATGGCCTCACTCGTTGGCCGAATGGCGAAACGCTCCTCGAGCTTCTCGCGGCCGCCCTCGGTGACCCAGGCGCACTCGGGCGCGAAGCCCTCGACGTGGTCGGCTTCGAGCTGCAGCAGCGACTCCGGGATCAGCAGCGGGAAGTAGGCGTTCTGGTGACCGGTCGCCTTGATCCGCCGGTCGAGCAGCTGCTGCATGTTCTCCCACAGCCCATAGCCATAGGGCCGGATGACCATGGAGCCGCGCACGGGCGTGTAGTCCGCCAGCTGTGCCTTGCGCACGACTTCGTTGTACCAGCGCGAGAAGTCGTCCGACTGGTCGGTCAGGTCCTCGACGAACTGCTTCTTCGCTTCCGTCTCGCTCACGCGCGTCTCCGGGTCTACCGGCGACCGGCCGGTGGGGGCTGCAGCTCAGTCCGTGAAGCCGCGCAGTCTAGTGGACTTTGCTGGACCGCGCATGCGCGCCGGGCGGAGGCCGGCACCGCTCAACGCACCACGCTGAAACGAAGCACCGTCCCGTGCGGTTCCGCGAGCACTCGCAGCAGGTACACGCCCGGCTCGAGCACCGTGGCGTTCCAGCGGACCACGTGCGCGCCGGCGGCGGCCGGGCCGTCCCACAACTTCGCGCGCACACGGCCGCGGATGTCGTAGACGACCATGTGCAACGTCGTCGCGCGCGTCAGTTCCACGGTGGTCTCGGCGTTGCGCGCGCGCGCGTCGGTGTGCTGGCTCACGCGAAGGTCGTTGCTCGCGGACCCCGGCGGCCGGTCGGGAAACGTCTCCACGACGATGCGCTCGCGCGTCACTCGATCGAGGCCATCGAACAGCGTCACGGTGAGATCGCAAGACGTGTCGGCCGCGAACGACTGGTCGAGGCCCTCGCCGACGAAGGCGAGCGGGGACCCCGGCTTCCGCCATTGTCGCTGCCAGATCACGCGCAGCGGGCCCATCGCCACCGCACGCGCGGACCATGTGCCCGCCCCGTGCTGGACGATTCGCCGCGGTCCTTCCACGAACAGCTCCGGGAGCCGCACGCCCACGAACCGCGTCGCGCTGAGGCTGTCGCCCCAGGGCGACACCACCCGAAGTTCCAGTTCCGTGTCATCCAGGAACGCCACTCGCAGCTCGGTCCCCGCGCCCTGGTACTGCCACTCTCCGCAGGGAGCGCCGCGGCACCACGAGCGCGTGCGCCACCGATAGCTGCCGAGCGTGCCGCCGCAACATGGGCTGGCGACGAACTCGCCCGTCTCCCCGGGCGCCAGTGTCGTCGGACCGGCGATCCCCGCGACCACCACACCGCGGATACCCCGCGTCGTGAGCGCTTGCGCGATCGCATCGCGCAGCCGTCCGCCGTGGTGGTCCTGGTCGGCCTGTAGCATCGCGTTCGCGAACTGCCCCCAGGTGGGCACCATGGGCAGGTAGGTGAGCATCTCCAGGGCGAGCGAATCGCACGCGCTCCCGATCCCGCGGCGCAGGTCCCACAGTGCCGCCGAGAGCACCATGCCGTTCGCCCACACCGACGAGGGCGGCGCTCCACCGAACGAGAGCCGGTCGTAGTTGCGCGCATGCCAGGGATCCACGGGCGCGTCCACGCGCGTGGCGCCGAGCGGGAAGGGCAGGTAGAGCCACTCGCCGATGCCCGCGTCGCCCGTGAGCGCGGCGGCGAAGTAGTCGGCGAGTCCCTCGTGGAGCGCGCCCGCCTCTCGCCGATCGCCGCCCGGATGCACCCCCATGCCATAGAGCACGGCGTGCGTGAGTTCGTGATAGATGATGTCCTGGCAGCGCGCGGTCTCGAGCGAGAATCCCGCCACGGGACGCCCGAGGTAGACGTACCGCCCGTTCGTGAGCGCCACCCCCGGGTCCAGCGGCGCGTTCACGCGCACGATGAGCGATTCCGGCGGACCCACGTAGCCAAGGCCCCCAAGGAACTCGTGCAGGAACCGATCGCAATGCCAGTACGCATTCACCTGGTCGAATCCGGGTTGCGAGGGGTCGTAGCGATAGTCGTCCCCTGGCCCGATCGGCGTGACGAGTGGGTGGAGCTGGTCTTCCACCGCGAACAGCCGGCTCATGAGCCCCGCGCCCGGGAGCAGTCGATCGAGCAGCACTTCGGCTGTGGGCTGGCGCGGGTCGGTCGGGAACACGCGACCCACCGCCAGCGTGCAGCCGTCGTCGAGTGCCAGCACCTGGCCGCTCGTCGCGTCGATCCAGTGGGTTCCCCGGCGCCCGTCCTCGAGCGGCACGCTCAGCCGCCACGCCAGCCGGTCCACGCCGTCGGCTCGCCGCACCCAGAGCACCCCCTCGGAAAGCCCGCGGTCGAGCCGTGCGCGCGAAGCCTCCACGGCACGCGCGACCGCGTCTTCGCGGCCGACCCGCGCGACCGTTGGGGCCGAGAGCGCCGTGCGGAATCCCGACGCGACCGACTTGAGCTGGCCACCCGCCGAGATCACGCAGCGCGCATCGCCCGCATCCACCGGGAAGCCGTTCCACCGCTGACGCAGCAGGACGCGGCGACCGCCGTCGGGCAAGGCCTCGTCCTGCTCCACCACGAGGTCGTCCCGGGCGGGATCCAGCCCGAAGGCGACTGCGTGCTCGAGCACCCACGCGCGCACGGACGCGCTCACCTCGCTCGGCGCGCCCGTCATGGCCAGGTCGAGTCCGCGTATCGCTTCGATCGCATCCGTGCCTGGGTAGGTCACCAGGCTCGCCGAGGCCGCGAACGTGGAACCGAGGCGCTGCACTGCGAGGCGCTCCGGCAGTCCCGCGCGCGCCGACCCGCACATGATCATCATGCACAGGAGCTCCAGGGCGACGGCGGCGAACTCGACGATGCCTCGGCTGAGGCGCATGGCGGCTCCTGCGATCCGGTCGAACGAAAGCAGTCTGTCAGCCGCGCGGCCCTGCTGTCCATGTCGGATTCTCGGCGCGCAGGCGCTCCTGGACGCGTTCGAACACCTCGTCCACGGTGATCGTGGTGAGGCAGCGCAGGTGATCGAGCGGGCAGCGCTCGCGCCCATGGAGCGTGCACGGCTGGCAGGGAAGATCCCGACACAGGACAGCATGTCCTTCCCCCACGGGCGCAAAACCCAACACGGGCGACGTACTGCCGAAGATCGCCACCACCTTGCGGCCGCGTGCCGCCGCAAGATGCATGAGTCCCGAATCGTGGGTCACCGCGACCGCGCACTCACCCAGCACACCCGCCGCCCGGCCGAGGCTCTCGGTGCACCACGACGCCGTGTCCGACGCCTCGAGACGCGCGGCCAGCCGCGGCAGAGCGCGTTTCTCGGCCGGCGTGGAGAGCGCCAACCGCGCCACCCCCGCCCGCTCGAGCTGTTCGTCCAGCTCCACCCAGCGTTCCTCGGGCCAGCGCTTGGTCGCGTGGCGCGCCCCGGGACAGAGCGTCACGCGCGCTCGCGCGCCGGCGATTGCCTGCCAGCGCTCGCGCGCCCAGGCTTCCGCCGCCGGCTCCAGCGTCACGCGCGGCGGGCCATCGACCACGATCCCGAGTGGTGCGACCGCTGCGGCGTAGCGAGCGGTGGCGTGCGGCAACGGAGCCGGGCGGCTCCAGCGAGCGCGCACCCATCGCTCGCGCTGCAAGCGGTGCGAGCGCACGCGCAACACCGGCGCTCGCTGCCGGAACGTGAGCAGGCGCGTGCGGGCATTCCCGTGCAGGTCCACGATCAAGTCGCAATCCTCGAGCTCGGCGCTCATCGAGACCAGGTCCTCGAGGCGACTTGCGTCGCGGTCGAGGGTCCGCACGTGGCCCACGGCCGGATCCGCCCGCAACAACTCGGCGTACTCCTCCTTCACCCAACAGTGGATCCCGGCGTCGGGCCAGGCGCGCGCCAACGCGTGCACGACCGGCAGCGTGAGCACAACGTCCCCGAGCGAGGACAATCGCAGCACCGCGATCCGCCGGAAGCCGCCGGCGGGCACGGTCGGCTCGCTCATCGTGGCCGCCTCATGCGTCGCGGAACTGCATCGAGTGCAGTCGGCGATACGGACCCTCGGCCGCGAGCAACTCCTCGTGGCGTCCCTGTTGCACGATCCGCCCGCCTTCGAACACGAGGATGCGATGCGCGTGCTGCACCGTGGACAACCGGTGCGCGATCACCAGCACGGTGCGGTCGCGCATGAGCCCTTCGAGCGCGTCCTGCACCAGCCGTTCGCTCTCGGTGTCGAGCGCCGATGTGGCCTCGTCGAGC
>JANNKI010000437.1:0-2478 GCA_031396225.1 bacterium
CACCGTGGAGGTGGGCGGGTTCGGTGCGGTGTAGCTCGTGGTCACCGGCCCGACGAACACGTCGAGCGCGAAGTGGTTCACCGTGCCCTTGGTGTTGATGAAGCCACCTTCCTTGACGCTCAGGAACCACGGATTCGCTTCGGAGGGTGGTAGGAAGCCGCCCACCAGGTCCGCGGCGGTGAGGTCCATGTGAAAGTAGTGGCGCTTGGTCCCGTTGAACGCGATGCCGGACACCGTGACCACGGAGTCGGCGGCTGGAGCACCGGGGGCGTAGCGCTGCCACACCGGGGACGCGGTGTTCGTGCCGGTCCCGAATCGCACGCTCAGGTCGCCATCGGAGTAGTTGTGCGTCCACGAGAATCGCACGCGCGCCACCACCGGGCTGCTGGCGATGCGCGTCGAGATCGGCGGCTCGGCGTGGTGACGGCCATAGAAGTCCAGCCAGCGCACGCGATACCAGTAAGTGGCGTTCGGATCGAGGCCCGGACCGTTGTCGGTCCAGCTGTAGGGATGCCGATTCGACTGGCGCAGGATCTCGGGGTGCTGTTCGGTCACGGCGACCTGCGCGAGATCGGCCCACACGCCCGGCACGCCCAGCGCGTCCGGCGCCCGCTGGAGCTCGTAGCGGACGATCCCATGCTCGCGCTGGCTCACCCACTCCACCCGGACCCGGTCCGGGCCGCGCAGCGGCGTGGCCGAGACGCGCACCACCTGGGTGGTGGCGTTGTTCATGGCCTCGAGCACCGCGGCGTAGGCATCCACCTCGCCCCAGCCCCACGACGGGTGATAGTTGGGGTCCAGCCCGAACGGATCCGCGGCCGAGGGCGGCTGCTTGCCCCGGTCGGTGCGGTGGTCCGCCGTGTTCTGGAGCACCTGTCGTACCTGGTCCGGCGACAGCGTGGGGTTGGCCTGCAGGATGAGCGCGCACACGCCCGCGACGGTGGGTGTGGCCATGCTGGTGCCGTTGATGTGGTGATACTGCCGGCCGTCACTGGCGATGTCCCCGTACGCGGACAGGATGCCGGTGCCGCTTCCCAGGATGGCGGGCTTCATCTCGTCCAACTGGTCCGCGTCGCCGTCCGCGAGGCGCGGCCCTTCATTGCTGTAGTCGGACACCAGGTCATCGCCACGGGCCAGCGTGTTGTTGTCGGTGAACGCACCCACGCTCAGGGCGAAGTCCGCCGCGCCGGGCGCCGCCATCCAGCCCGTGTTGCCGTCGTTGCCCGTGGCCACGCACATCACGATGCCGGCCTTGTGCGCCGCGTTCACCGCGGCGCTCGAGGCGTCGGTGCCGTCGGAGTTATCCGAACCGCCGAGCGACATATTGATCACGTCGATGCCGGTGTACGCGCTGTCGGCGCCGGTGAGTCCCCAGTCGTCGAAGCGATGGTAGATCGCCCAGTCGATCGCGTCCGCCGCACCGAGCCCCGTTCCGGCGTCACTGAGCGCCTTCAAGTCCACGAGCCTTGCGTCGGGCGCGATGCCGGCGAACCGGCCGGGCTCGGCCCCGTTCAGCAGGCCGTCCGGACCGCCCGAGCCGATCGCGGTACCGGCCACGTGCGTGCCGTGGTAGGTGGCCTCGGGATCCGCGGCGTGACTGGGATTGATGCTCTCCTCGAGCGGCGTGTTGAGCGCGGGGTCCCCCGAGAAGAAGCTGCCGCCGCCCACCCACTTGCCGCGCAGCGATTCGTGGCCGGGGTAGGCGTTGTCCGCCTCATCGTTGACGCCCGTGTCCATGATGCCCACCACCACGCCCTTGCCGGTGATGCCGAGGTCCTTCCACACGCTCGGGAACGCCGCCTCCGAGGCGCGCGCGCGCAGGATGCGCGAGGCGTTGTCGTTGACCGCGTACATGATCGGGATCGTCTCGACGCGCGTGACGCCCGGCAGTTGCGCGATCGCGAACGCCTGCGCCGCGGTGACCTCGCTGCGGATGTAGTCGATGGACCGGTAGCGCACCTGCACCGGCGCACCGGTCCCCGCGAGCGCGGTCGCGTCGTCGTCGGTGGGATGATGGTCGTAGCCCACGTAGACCCCGTAGCGATAGGGCGCCACGTCATTCATGAGCGCGAACCGCAGCTTGCCGCCCGCCAACTGGCCGACGCGCGCGGCGAGCGGGCCCTGTGCTTCGACCTGCTCGATACGATCGTCCACCTTGTTCGCATTGCTGTCCCACATCCAGGCGGCGTGCGCGGAAGTGGTCCAGAGCAGGGCGGCCAGCGCGCAGCGCGACGCGGACCGGATCAGAGCCTGATACGACATGTGCGGCACCTCCCGTGCCGCCCCTTGGGGCGGCGGTTCCCAGTCGAAGTCGCGACGGGCAGCGTCGCGCGAATCCTGCAGGCCGCCGGAGGTCCGTACCCCCCCGGGCCGTAACCTCGCGGCGGCTGCCGGTGGTTTCCCGAATCCGGCCCGCGGAGACTCGCGCGCGAGGCTTGACTGGGACTTGAGTGGCGGCGCCCGCGAAGGGGCAGCCCA
>JANNKI010000472.1:0-8924 GCA_031396225.1 bacterium
CGACGTGGTGGAGGCGCGCGGCGGCCGCGTGGCCACCATCGCGTTGCGAGAGGGCCTCTCCACCAGCGAGATCGTGCGCCGGATCCGCGCGGGGAAGGGCGGCTAGGGGCGACCCGTCGAGCGTCCGTGTAGAAGCGACAGGTCATGGTCGGCGCCGTTCGGCCACACGGCGGACCTGCGCGAACAGCTCCGGATCGCGCAGCGGGGCGCTCAGCCGCTTGCGCGCGTTCCGGGCCACGTCTAGTCTGTCCCGTCCTTTTCCCATCCGGGGGTGTGCGCATCCTGCGCCCGGCGCCCGGCGCGAACCTCGCGCGGCGCCCATGGACCCGGGGCTCGGAGCGGCCATGTCGCAGAACTACCTCAACTTCATCGGCGGCCAGTGGGTGCCGGCGCGGTCCGGCCGCACGTTCACGAACTTGAACCCCGCCACGGGCGAGACGCTCGGCCAGTTCCCGGGGTCGGGCGCCGACGATCTCGATGCTGCCGTCCAGGCCGCCCGCGGCGCCATGCGCGCGTGGCAGCTCACGCCCGCGCCCAAGCGCGGCGAACTGCTCTACCGGCTCGGCGCGCTCATCGCCAGCCAGAAGGAGGATCTGGCCCGGGCCGCGACGCGCGAGATGGGCAAGATCCTGATCGAGACGCGCGGCGACGTGCAGGAGGGCGTGGACATGGCCTACCTGGCGGCCGGCGAGGGCCGCCGCCTGTACGGCGTGACCACCCCGAGCGAGATGCCGAACAAGTGGGCCATGAGCCTGCGCGTGCCGATCGGCGTCGTGGGCGTTATCACGGCGTGGAACTTCCCTTTCGCAGTGCCCACCTGGAAGATCTTTCCCGCGCTGCTCGCGGGCAACACGGTGGTGTTCAAGCCGTCGGAGGAGACGCCCGAGATGGGCTGGCACCTGGCGAAGCTGTTCGCGGAGGTCGGGCTGCCGCCGGGCGTGTTCAACGTGGTGCACGGCACGGGGCCCGACGTGGGCTGGCCGATGGTGCAGCACCCGGGCGTGGACGTTCTGTCGTTCACCGGCTCGAACGCGGTGGGGGTCAAGCTCGCCACCGAAGGTGCCCGGCTCGGCAAACGCGTCTCGCTCGAGATGGGCGGTAAGAACGGCGTCATCGTGATGGACGACGCGGACGTCTCGCTGGCGGCGAACGCCGTGGCGTGGGGCGCGTTCGGCACGACCGGCCAGCGTTGCACGGCCACGAGCCGCGTCATCGTGCACGAGCGTGTTCACGACGAACTGGTGAAGCTGGTGGTGCAGCGCGCCCAGGCGTTGAAGCTGGGCGACGGCCTGCTCGACGGCGTCGAGATGGGCCCGCTCGTGAACGCGAAGCAGCTCGAGCGGGTCTCGGGCTACATGAAGGTGGGCGCCGAAGAGGGCGCGAAGGTCGCGACCGGCGGAGCCCGGGCCGGAGGCCCGGAGCTGGAACGTGGCTTCTTCTTCCAGCCCACCGTGCTCACGAACGTGCAGCCGCGCATGCGTGTGGCGCAGGAGGAGATCTTCGGGCCGGTCGTGAGCTTCGTGAAGGCGCGCTCGCTCGACGAGGCCATCGCCATCAACAACGACACACCGTTCGGGCTGTCGTCGGCCATCTTCACGAGCAACGTGAACGCCGCGTTCACCGCGATGCGCGACCTGAACACCGGCATCGTGTACGTGAACCACGGCACCACCGGCGCCGAGACGCACCTGCCATTCGGCGGCACGCGCGGCACGGGCAACGGTCACCGCGAGGCCGGCCACACCATGCTCGACGCGTTCACGGAGTGGAAGAGCGTGTACGTGGACTTCAGCGGCAAGGTGCAGCGCGCGCAGATCGACAATAACTGACCATCTGAAGCGGGACGGGGAGACATGAACCTTCACGAGTACCAGGGCAAGGAACTGTTCGCGCGCTACGGACTGCCCGTGCTTCCCGGACAGGTCGCGGGCACGCCCGAGGAGGCGCGTGACGTGGCGGCCTCGATCGGCGGCACGGTCGTGATCAAGGCGCAGGTGCAGGCTGGCGGCCGTGGCAAGGCCGGGGGCGTGAAACTGGCGCACACGCCGGACGAGGCCTACGACCGCGCGCGGGACATCCTGGCACTCACCATCAAGGGAATTCACGTCCGCAAGGTGCTGGTGGCGAAGGCCGCCGACATCGCGCGCGAGTACTACTGCGCCATCGTCATGGACCGCGAGAAGAAGGCGCCCCTGGTGATGTTGTCGGCCGAAGGAGGCGTGGACATCGAGGAGGTGGCGCGCACCGCGCCCGAGAAGATCGTCCGCTTCCACATCCCGCAGGAAGGGCTCCGGCCGTACATGGCGCGCAACCTGATGCGCCCGCTGTTCCCCGACTTCAAGCAGGCGGCACAGGCCGCGGACATCCTGTTGAAGCTCTACCGCGTGTACTCGGACGGCGACTGCACGCTGGCCGAGATCAACCCGCTCGCCGTCACACCCGAGGGGCGCGTCGTGGCGCTGGACGCCAAGGTGATCCTCGACGACAACGCCGAGTTCCGTCACATGGACTGGGAGTCGTGGCGGGATCCGGCCGAGGAGACGCCGGGCGCGCGCCTGGCGCGCGAGAAGGGCCTGTCCTACGTCAAGCTCGACGGCGATATCGGCTGCATCGTAAACGGCGCGGGCCTCGCCATGGCGACCATGGACCTCATCAAGCACTACGGCGGAGAGCCCGCGAACTTCCTCGACATCGGCGGCTCCTCGAATCCCGAAAAGGTCACCGCCGCGCTCAAGATCATCACCGGCGACTCGCGCGCGAACGGCGCGAGCGAGCGCGCGGGTGCCAATGGGGGCGTGCGCGCCATCCTGTTCAACATCTTTGGCGGCATCACGCGCTGCGACGACGTCGCCAACGGCATCGTGGCCTCGCTCCAGGCTTCGCCGCTGCCCGTGCCGCTCGTCATCCGGCTCACCGGGACCAACGAGGAGAAGGCGCGCCAGATCCTCAAAGACCACGGGCTCGGCGCCACCACCAGCATGGACGAAGCGGTGCGCATGGTGATCGAGAAGGCGCAGGAGGCGGACGCTTGAGCATCCTGATCGATCGCAACACCCGCTTGATCGTGCAGGGCATCACCGGCCGGGACGGCGCGTTCCATACGCAGCAGATGGTCGCCTATGGCACGCACGTCGTGGGTGGGGTGACCCCGGGCAAGGGTGGCAGCGAGGTGCACGGTGTGCCGGTGTTCGACTCCGTGGCCGAGGCCGTCGAGGCGACCAGGGCGAACACAACAGCGATCTACGTGCCGGCCCCGTTCGCGTCCGACGCGGTGCACGAGGCGGCCGACGCCGGGATCTCGCTGATCGTGTGCATCACCGAGGGCGTGCCCGTGCGCGACACGCTGAGCGCGTTCCACAAGGTGCTGGCACTGCGCGGCGAGAAGAACCCGCTCGGCCGGCCGCGGCTCGTGGGGCCCAACTGCCCCGGCCTGATCTCGCCGGGCCAGGCCAAAGTGGGCATCCTGCCGGGCCACATCTGCACGCCCGGCCCCGTGGGCGTCGTGAGCAAGAGCGGCACGCTCACCTACGAGGTGGTCAAGCAACTCACCGACCAGGGCCTGGGCCAGACGACGTGCCTCGGCATCGGCGGCGATCCCGTGATCGGCACCGACTTCATCGACGCGCTCACGCTGTTCGAGGCGGACGGTCGGACCGAGGCGATCGTGCTCATGGGCGAGATCGGCGGTAACGCCGAGGAGCAGGCGGCGCACTTCATCAAGCGCCATGTCACCAAGCCCGTGGTGGCGTTCGTGGCCGGCCAGACCGCGCCGCCGGGCAAGCGCATGGGCCATGCGGGAGCGATCATCTCGGGCGGCACGGGCACGGCAGCCGAGAAGATGGCGGCGTTCGAGGCGGCGGGCGTACCGGTGGCGCGCATCCCCTCCGAGATCCCGGCGCTCGTGTCCGAGCTGCTCCAGCGTCGCCGTGCACGCAAGCGGAACGGCGCGGCGAAGGCGGCGGCGGCCTCATCGGCGAGCCGGGCGAATGGCGGTGCGCGTCCGCGGCGGGCTGCCGCGAAAGCCGCCCCGCGCAAGGCGACCCCCAAGCGGGCGGCCGCGAAGCAGGCCGCGAAGCAGTCCGCGAGGACGCCCGCGCGGAAGAAGAAGTAGACTCCGGCAGTTCCCCGGCTACGGGGGGCCGGTCATCACCCCATGCACTACATCGCGGGCGCCCCAGCGTCCCGCCAAGGAGGCTTGCCGTGGCCGTCGAACGTACGCTCTTCATCATCAAGCCGGATGCCACCGGCCGGAACCTGGCGGGCAGGATCCTCGCCCATGTCGAGGACAAGGGTTTCCGCATGGTCGAGGCGCGTTACACCCACATCACTCGCGAGCAGTGCAACGAGTTCTACTCGGAGCACCTGGGCAAGGGGTTCTTCCCCGAGCTCGTGGATTTCATGACGTCAGGGCCTGTGTTGCTCTGCTGCCTCGAGCGCGAAGCCGCGGTGGCGACGCTGCGCGAGGTGATCGGAGCGACCGACCCGGCGCAGGCCGCTGAAGGGACCGTTCGCAAGCTGTATGCGGAGTCCAAGGGGCGGAATTCGGTGCACGCCTCGGACAGCCTCGCGTCGGCGGAGCGCGAGGTGAAACTGTTCTTCGGCGTCGCGGCGCTGTCCCACTGAGGCCCCTCCTGCCGGCTCGCGCCCCAGGCGGCCGCGAGCACCCCGGAGGGCAATCCGGGCGGCCGGGTGGACGTTCGAGAAGCCACTATGCTAGTTTTCGCCCGTTTCAGGGGGGCGGCCTCGGGCCGACCCATGTGCCAATGACCGGTTTCGTGCTCGATCTCGGTACGCTTCGCCCGCTGGTCGATCGGGTGCAGGTCGAGGGCGCGCCAGCCGAGGTCGGATTCTCGCAACCCGAGTGGCGCGAACAGGTTCGCGGCTCGTTCACGGTCGAGAAGTCAGGCGAGCGGGTGTCGGTGCGAGGCTCCGTGCAATCGCGGGTGCATCTTGAGTGCGTGCGGTGCCTGCGGGAGTTCGACCTCCCGCTCGAGGCGCCGCTCGTGGTGTATGCGGAACGGTCCGGTTCGACGTCGCGCGAAGAGCAGGATGCGCTCGAGCGCGACGATTTCATGTTGTTCCACGATGGCCGGCGGTTGGACCTGCGCGATCCGGTTCGCGAGGCGCTGCTGCTGGAATTGCCGATCTCTCCCCGCTGTCGGGAGGACTGCCCGGGCCTGTGCCCGAAGTGTGGTGCCGAGCTGGCGCTCGGGGCGTGCGACTGCCCCCGGGACTGACCGGCCGCCACGCTCGGGGCTCCGGTCCGGTACCTGGAGGTAGAGGCTCATGGCGGTTCCCAAGCGACGTCACACACACACGCGCGGCAAGAAGCGGCGCACGCACTGGAAGCTCAGCAAGCCGGGCCTTTCGAACTGCTCACATTGCGGCGCCCAGCGCCTCCCGCACCGGATCTGCGCGAGCTGCGGGTACTACAAGGGCGAAGAGATCGTCACGCCGCGCGAAGCATAGCGGCGGACGACACTCATGACCTCTGTCCCGCGCATCGGGATTGATGCGATGGGAGGCGACTTCGGCCCTCAGCCCGTGGCCGAAGGCGCCGCGCTCGCGCTCCGCGAGTGGCCCGGCCGCTTTCGCCTGACGCTCGCGGGCGACGAGGCCGAGATCCGCGCGGCCTTGAAGCGCGCCCACGTGGACGCCGCGCAGGTGAGCATCGTGCACGCGACCGAGAAGATCGACATGGGTGCGAAGCCCGCGGCGGCCGCACGCAAGTCCGGCACGTCGCTCGGCATCCTCACCCAGCTGCACAAGGACCAGCAGCTCGACGGCATCTTCAGCGCGGGCAACACCGGCGCCGTGGTGGCCAGCGCGCTGCTCGGGCTCGGGCGCCTGGAGGGCGTGTCGCGCCCGGCGCTCGCCGCGTTCTTCCCCAACGCCGGCCACGGCACCGTGGTGCTGGACGTGGGTGCGAACGCCGAGGTGAAGCCGGCGTGGCTCGTGCAGTTCGCGCACATGGGCTCCTGCATGGCCCGCTACCTCCTGGGCCACGAGAACCCGCGCGTCGGCCTGCTCTCGATCGGTGAGGAGGAGAGCAAGGGCAACCAGCTCGTGCAGGAGACGCTGCCGCTGGTGAAGGCGGCGCGGCACCTGAACTTCATCGGCCCCGTCGAGGGGCGCGACCTGTTCAAGGGCACTTGCGACGTGATTGTGACCGACGGCTTCACCGGCAACGTGCTGCTGAAGACCGCGGAGAGCGCCGCGTCGTTCCTGGGGCGCTCGGTGCGGGACGAAGTGAAGAAGGATCCGCTCGCGCTGTTCGGCGCGCTGTTCATGCGCGGCGCGCTGCAGCGGCTGCGCTCGCGCATCGACTGGCAGGAGTACGGCGCCGCGCCATTGCTCGGCGTGAATGGCGTGTGCTTCATCGGCCACGGTTCGAGCGGCCCGCGAGCGTTCCGTAGCGCGATCCACACGCTGACCACGTTCGTTGAACAGCGCGTCAACGAACACATCCGCGAGGAGATCCAGGCGGACCATGATTCAGCGGCCTGACGGCATCCGCGGCACGACGATCACCGGCACCGGGATGTACGTGCCCGATCGCGTGCTCACCAACGACGACCTCGCCCGACTGGTGGACACGTCGAACGAGTGGATCGTGGAGCGCACCGGCATCCGCACGCGCCGGATCGCCGCGCCGGAGCAGGCCTCCAGTGACCTGGCGCTTCTGGCCTGCCGCCGCGCGCTCGCCATGGCGGACGTGGACCCGGCGGACGTGGACCAGATCCTGCTCGCCACCACGACGCCGGACCGCATCCTGCCGTCGTGCGCCTGCACGCTGCAGCAGAAGCTGGGCGCCTCGCGCGCCGCGGCCTACGACGTGTTTGCGGCCTGCACCGGTTTCGTGTTCGGCATGGGACTCGCGCGCGGGCTCATCGGCGCGCGCGTGGCGGACACCGTGCTCGTGGTGGGGGTGGAGACGTTGTCCCGCATCGTGGACTACACCGACCGCAACACCTGCGTGCTGTTCGGCGACGGCGCTGGCGCCGCGGTGTTCCAGGCGTGCGAATACGGCGTGGGCGTGCACGCGGTGGACATGCACAGCGACGGCGAGCTGGGCGAGGTGCTCGAAGTGCCCGCAGGCATCTCGCGCAATCCCGCCACCGACTCCACGGTTGCCGCTCGCGAGCACTTTATCCGCATGCAGGGCAAGAAGCTCTACCCGTTCGCGGTGCGCAGCATGGAAGAGGCCACGCGACGCTGCCTCGAGCAGTCCGGCTGGGCGGCCAGCGAGATCGACTTGCTCATCCCGCATCAGGCGAACCTGCGCATCATCGAGGCCGTGCGCGAACGGCTCGGGCTGCCCGAGGAAAAGGTCTACGTGAACATCGACCGCTACGGGAACACGTCGTCGGCCTCCATCCCGATCGCGCTCGACGAGTGCGTGCGCTCGGGCCGGCTCAAGCCGGGCGACAAGCTCGGTTTGGCGGCGTTCGGTGGCGGGGCCACGTGGGGTGCCTCGACGATGACGTGGACGCTGTCACAGGCGCAGGCGCTGCGCGCGAGCGCCACGCCAGCCGCGCTCAACGAGGCGGTGTCGTGAAGCTCGCGTTCCTGTTCCCCGGACAAGGCGCCCAGGCCGTGGGCATGGGCCGTGCGCTGGCGGAGGCGTACCCCGAGGCGCGCGAGACGTTCGATACTGCGGATCGCGTACTGGGTTTCCCGCTCTCCCAGCTGTGCTGGACCGGCCCGGCCGAGGATCTCAAGAAGAGCTCCAACACGCAGCCCGCGCTGCTCACGCACAGCGTCGCGGCGTGGCGGCTGGTGGATGCCGCTGGCGTCGTCCCCGACTACGTGGCGGGCCACAGCCTGGGCGAGTATTCCGCGTGCGTTGCGGCGGGCGCGCTGTCGTTCGAGGATGCGCTCGTGTTGACACGGCGACGCGGCGAACTCATGTACGAAGCCGGGCTCGTGCGACCCGGCGCCATGGCGGCGTTGCTCGGGCTGTCGCGTGAGGACGTCGAGGCGGCGTGCGCCGAGGCCGCGAGCGTGGGGCTGGTGCGCGCGGCCAACCTGAACGCACCCGGGCAGGTGGTCATCTCGGGCGAACCCGCCGCCGTGGATGCGGCGTGCGAGCGCGCCAGGGCGCGGGGCGCGAAGCGCGCCATCAAGCTCGAGGTGAGCGGGGCGTTCCACTCTCCACTCATGGAACCGGCCGCCCGGGGCCTGGCCGAGGCGCTCGCGGGCGTCACCATTCGTGACGCGCGCTGCCCGGTGGTGTCCAATGCATGGGCGCGCCCGGTGCAGCAGTCCTCGGAGATCCGCCAGGCGCTCGAGGAGCAGTTGCTCGCGAGCGTGCGCTGGGAGGACTCCATGCGCTGGCTGCGGGGCGCGGGGGTGGAGGGGTTCGTGGAGCTCGGCACGGGCAAGGTGCTGCGCGGCCTGCTGCGCACCATCGATCCCGCCGCGAGCAGCTGGAACGTGGAAGACCCGGACAGCCTCGCCGCGACGCGCACCGCGCTCGCCGGGGCGGGACGGGGAGCATGAGGGAGGGCGCATGACCGAGACGCGAATGGACCCGGCCGGGATCGCGGCCCGAGAGCTCGTGGGCCAGGTGGCCTTCGTGACGGGCGGCGCCACGGGCATCGGACTCGCCGTGTCGCGCGCGCTGTCCGCGCGCGGCGCCGCGGTGGCGATCTTCGCACGCAACGGCGCACGGGCCGAGGAGGCCGCCGCGGCGATCCGGGACCTGAGCGGCAAGGCGCAGGCGTTCGCGACCGACATCACGCAGAGCGACAGCGTGGACGCTGCGTTCGGTTCCGCGCTCGAGCAACTCGGTCGCGTGGACATCCTGGTGAACAACGCCGGGCTCACGCGGGACGGGCTGTTCATGCGCATGACCGACGAGCAGTGGAGCCAGGTGATCGACACCAACCTGACGGGCGCGTTCCGCTGTTCGCGCGCAGTGG
>JANNKI010000480.1:0-5693 GCA_031396225.1 bacterium
CTCTCGGGCGGCGAGCAGCGGCTCGCCACCGTGGCCGGCGTGGACGCCGCGCTCGCGCAGGACGCGCACGTGTTCAGCGAGTACCGGCTGGCCGACGCATTCGCCGGCCGCGACGCGCAGGCCGCGGTGGGACTACGCAACGCGTGGCGGCTGGCGAGCGGCATGCGCGTGGGCGGGGCGTTCGAGCGCGTGAACCCGCTCCGCGGCGCGCGCGCGCGGGCACCCGCGCACAGCGCGGGTGAAGGTCCGAGCACCGCGCTCTCGGGCAGCGTGGACTGGGCGGAGGACCCGCGCTGGAAGGGCTCCGCGCGCATGGAGGTGCGCTCGAGCCGCGCGGCCGACCAGGTGCTCCAGACCATGGCAGCCGCGGTGAAACTGGATTCCTCGTGGACCGCACTCGGCCGACACGCGCTCACGTTCGGCGGCTCGGCCGCCGGCACCGGGCGCGAGGCGCGCGAACAGCTGCAACTGGCGCTCGCCTTCCGCGACCCGGGCGGTCCGCCGCGCGCGCTCGGCCGCTGGGACGCGCTCGGGCGCTGGGAACTGCTCTACGAGCGCTCGCCCGGCGCCGGCCTGCGCCATCGGCGCCTGGCCAACGTGCTGGGCGTGAACGGCACGGGCCGGTTCCCGCGCGGCTGGAGCACGAACCTGGCCTGGGCGGGCAAGCTCACGGGCGACGAGAGCGATGGCATGACCACGCGCGGCGGCGCGCAATGGCTGCACGGCCGCGTGTTGGTGGACTTCGCGACCCACTGGGACGCAGGGGTCTCGGCGAGCGTGCTCTCGGGCCGCTCGCTCGCCGAGCGCCAGTTCGGCCTCGGCGCCGAACTGGGCCGCCAGCTCCCTGCTGGCACGTGGCTGTCGTTGGGCTTCAACCGCTTTGGCTACCGCGACGACGAGCTGACGTCCGAGGAGTGGACCCGCACCGGCGGGTACCTGCGCGTCCGCACGCGCTTCGACGAGTCGCTGTTCCGGCGCGAGGGGGCGCGGCCGTGATCCGCGCGACACTCCTGCTGCTCGCCCTCACGGCCATGCCGGCCACAGCGCAGGTCGTGCGCTCGTTCACGCCGCGGTTCAACGTGCAGACCGCCGGGGACGTGACGCTCATCGGCAACACGCTCATGAGCTGTACCGGCGCTGGGCAGTGCGCGGGGGCGCAGGGCGGTGGCAACGGCAACGTGAACAACCAGAACTTCACCATGCAGTACGTGGACGTGGACGGCGATCCCGGCACGTTCTCTTCCAGCACCGCCACGCTGTCGTTGCCCGCCGGCGCCTCCGTGCTGTGGGCGGGGCTCTACTGGGGCGGGTTCGCGGCCGCCGCCTCGCGCAACACTGCGAAGCTCGCCGTTCCCGGCGGCGGTTACGTGACGTTCACCGCGCAACAACTGGACGCAATCGGGTCGGCCTACCAGGGAATCGTGGACGTCACCTCGCAGGTACGGGCCGCCGGGAGCGGCACCTATCGCGTGGCCGACGTGGTGTCGTCGCCTGGCACCAGCGATGTGTGGGCCGGTTGGAGCATCGTCGTGGTGTACCACCTGGGCACGCTCGGCGCGCGCAACCTCACGGTGGCGGACGGGTTCGCCTTCACCGGCCCGGGCAACGACGTGAACCTCACCGTGAGCGGGTTCCTCACGCCGCCGAGCGGCACCGTGCAGGCCGGCGTGGGGTTCATCGCCTATGACGGTGACCTCGGGCACACGGGTGAGGACCTGATCCTCAACTCCACCGTGCTGAGCGACGCCTTGAACCCCGCCAACAACGTGTTCAACAGTACGCTCACGCTGAACGGCACGCGCTTCTCCGCCAAGACACCGGACTACGTCAACCAGTTGGGCTTCGACGCGGACCTCCTTGCGGCGAACGGTGTGCTCGGCAATGGCAGCACGAGCGCCACGATCACACTGAAGAGCGCGAGCGATCGCTACTACGCCGGCGCGATCGTGTTCGACACCGAGATCTTCGTCCCGAAGTTCGATGCCTCGAGCTTCCAGAAGACCGTCGTGGACGTGAACGGCGGCAGCGTGCGGCCTGGCGACGTGCTCGAGTACACCATCAACGCGCGCAACGTCGGCACCGACACGGCGCTCCAGACGGTCGTGCGCGACACGCTCGCCGCGACGCTCACGTACGTGGCGGGCTCGCTGCGGATCACAAGCGGTGCAAATGTCGGCGCCAAGACCGACGCGGCCGGCGACGACCAGATGGAGTACGCGCCCGCCTCGCGCGTGGTGGTGGCGCGCGTGGGAAGCGGGGCGAACGCCACGACCGGCGGCCAGTTGCTCGTGAACGAGGGCACCACGGTGGTGTTCCGCGCGCAGGTCACGCCGCCCGCCCCCACGGGCACGTCTGTGGCGAACCAGGCCGCGCTTGCATGCATCGGGGCGCAGCTCGGAGTGCCGCAGTCCGCCGTGAGCGACGGCGACAGCGTTGCGGCGGGCGAGCAGCCCACCGTGGTCACCACGCTGTCTTCGCCCATCACGGGCACGGTGTTCGAGGACGTGAATTATGGCGGTGGCGCGGGCCGCTCGCGCGTGGCTTCCAGCGGAGCCCCGGTGCCCGGCGCGCGCGTGGAACTCTACGACGCCTCGGGCAACTATAAAGGTGCGGGCACCACCGATGCCTCGGGCCTCTACTCGCTCGACGGCTGGGCGCCCGGGCTCTACACCGTGCGCGTCGTCAACTCGACGGTCGCCTCCACGCGCCCGGGTTCCGTGCCGGGCCTGCTGCCCGTGCAGGTATTCCGTACCGACGCCGTCGCGGGTGTGGTGGCGGTGACCGACCGCGTGGGCGGTGAGCTGCCATCCAGGGCGGACGCTCCCGCGAACGTCACCAGCGCGTCGCTCGGCTCGCTCGCCACGCCCACCACCGCCGCTCAGTCGGTGAGCGCGGTGACGCTTGCCGCCGTCACCGTGAGCGGCGTGGACTTCGGCTTCAACTTCGACACCATCGTCAATGCGAACGACGCTGGCCAGGGCAGCCTGCGCCAGTACATTCGGAACGCCAACTCGCTCGGGAACTCCGGTCTGGCGCAGGCAGGACTCACCTCCGGCGTGGAAACGAGCGTGTTCATGGTGTCCGACGGCGGCGCGCATCCCGGGATGCGCGCCGGACTCGCGGACCTCCTGACGGGCGGCGCGGTGCGCATTTCCTGCGCCACGGCGCTGCCCGCGCTCACCGACGCGTTCACGCGCCTGGACGGCGCCACCCAGACCACGAACGTGGGCAATACCAACACCATGTCCGTCGGCACCGGCACCACCGTGGGCGTGGACGCGCTCGCCACCGCCGTGCTCGCCGGCCCCGAGGTGGAACTGCGCGGGAGCGCGGGCGTGGCGGTGGGCCTGGACCTGGCCGCGCCCGACCTCGTGCTGGCGAACATCGCGATGCTGTCGTTCGGCACCGCCGTGGGGAGCGACGCCAGTGCGATGATCCGCGTGGGCGCGGGTGCCCACCGCGCGCTGCTCGAGCGACTGGTGCTGGGCTCGATGCCGCAGACATTCACCGATCCCGGCGCCGCGTTGCGCGCGCGCGCCGACCAGGTGCGCGTGCTGGGCGGCGATGCGGGCAAGCTGCTCGACTGCCTGGTCGGCTTCGGCGCTGGCAGCGGCGTGGCACTGACCGCGGGTTCGGATGGCTGGACGCTCGACGGCTGCGCGCTGTTCGGTAACACATACGGGAACGCCACGCTCGGCCAGCTCGTGCTGGCGGCGAGCGGCGGGCTCACCGCGACGCGCTGCCTCGTCCAAGGAGGGGATGGTCCGGGCGTTGACGCCATGACCTCCACCGGCTCGGTCATCCTCACGAATCTCAGCCTTCGCCAGAACGGCCGCGGCACCGGCGCCGTGAACGCCGGCGCGCGTCTCGGCGGCCCAGCTGGCACGCTCGCGCGCTGCGTGGTGGAGCAGAACCATGGCGCCGGCGTGCAGGTGGTGTCGTCGGGCGACGCCTGGACGCTCACGCGCAACTCATTCGCTGGGAATGGCTCGATCACCACGTTCACCGGCGGCGCCGCGTCGGGCCAGCTGGGCATCGACCTCCAGGCCTCGGCTGACGACGCTGCCACCGGGACGAGCCCCTACGTGACGCGCAACGACAACGGCGACGGCGACACGGGCGGCAACGCGCTCGTCAACTTCCCCGTGCTCGAGAGTGCGATCCTCTCCAACGGCCAGTTCACGCTCGCCGGCTGGGCCCGGCCCGGCTCGGTGATCGAGTTCTACCTCTCGGACGGCGACGCGAGCGGCTTTGGCGAGGGCCGCACCTGGCTCGTCACGCTCACCGAGGGCTCGGCCGGCGACCTCGACGCGGCCGCCACTTCCTATGCCCCGCCGATCAATGGGCTCGACCAGGGCCTCGACGCCACGAACCGTTTCCGGTTCACGGTGCCGCTGCCCGCCGGCGTGGCCATCGGAACGGCGTTGACCGCCACGGGCACGCTCTCCGGCGTCGGCACGTCGGAGTTCTCCGGCGTCGTGCTCGTGAACACCGGTGTGAGCGTGGCCGGCGCGGCCTATGAAGACTCCGATCACGATGCGCAACAGGATGCGCTCGAGACCGGCAGCGGGTTGACGTTGTGGGCCAAGCTCGTGGCCGCGAGCGCCACGTCCGCGACGCAGGTGGTGCCGGTGCAGGTTGCGAGTGGCGACTACGCGTTCACATTCGTCTCGGCCGGCGCGTGGACCGTGCTGCTCGACGACTCGAACGACCCCAGCGACCTGGCCGCGAGCCTGCCCGCGGGCTGGATCCGCACCGAGCACCCGACCGGCGCGCTGCTCGCCACGGTGAATGCCACCGACCTCGCGAACCAGGACTTCGGCCTCTGGCACGGAAGCCGCGTGGACGGCGTGGTGTTCCGAGACGACGGCGCGGGTGGCGCTACTGCGAACAATGGCGCGCGCGAAGCGGGCGAAGCGCCGCTGGCCGGACGCCGCGTGCGACTCGCGAGCGTCGCGTGCGCGACAGGCGTGTGCGACTCGACGCTCACCGACGGCGCGGGAGCGTTCGACCTGTGGCTGCCATTCGTGGCCGCGGGCAGCGCGGGCGTGCAGGCCACGAACAACGCCGGCTGGCTCTCGACCGGCGCGACGCCCGGCACCACCGCGGGCAGCTACGACAGGCCTGCCGACCAGCTCACGTTCGCGGCTGCGGCCGGCGTGGTGTACGACGGCGTCCAGTTCGGTGACGTGCCGCCCAACCTGTGGGCCGCGCCGAGCGCGCAGGGCGTGGCGGGTGGCACGGCGGCGTACCATCGCCACACGTTCACGGCCGGGAGCGCGGGCACGGTGAGCGTGGGCAGCGTCACCACGCCGTTGCCGCCCGTGTCCGGCTGGGGCCTGACGCTCTGGCACGACCTCGACTGCGACGGCGCGCTCGACGCGGGCGAGCCCGCGCTGCCGGCGTCGAAGCCGCTCAGCGCGGGGCAGTCGCTGTGCGTGATCGCGAAACACCAAGCGCCACTCGGCGCCGCCGCCGGCTCGCAGGAACTCGCCACGCTCACCGCGACGTTCAGCTACGCCGGCGCCACTCCGGCACTCGCGGCGAGCGATGCGCTGGACGACGTCACCACGATCACGTTCGCGAACGGGCTCGTGATCTCCAAGAGCGTGGACCTGGCGAACGCGGCCCCGGGCAACTTCCTCGTCTACACGATCACCTACTCGAACCCGGGCACCGTGCCGCTCTCGAAC
>JANNKI010000487.1:0-1876 GCA_031396225.1 bacterium
ATGTCGCGCAGCGCCTCGACCAACGTGCGGTCGCCCACCGAGCGGCCGCCGAAGGGGCTCTCGTGGCTTCGGCCGCCCACGATCTCGCCCTCGACCACGACCAGCGCGATGCGTTCGCCCGTACCGTCGCCGCCCTCCGCGGCGTAGCGCTCGAACGACGCCGTGGGGTGGCGCTGGTCTCCCTCGTGGGCCGCGAGGGAGTCGACGTCAGCTTCGGAGATGAGCGTGTCGAGCAGGCCATGCGCGAACGCCTCGGATGCGGTCCACGGGCCCTCGTCGATCAGCCGGCGCACGCTGTCCGCCGGCAGGTCGCGCGCCTCGGCCAACGATTGCACGAGCAGCGTGAACTCGTCCTCGAGCAGCTCCTCCATGGACAGGCGAGCATCGGCGGACAGCGAGTCACGCGTGTACTGCTCCACCGCCGACTTGTACCGGCCCACGTGCGCGAAGTTCGGACGGATGCCGAGCTTCTGGTAGCCCCCGTGCAGGAACAGCGCCGAGGCCGAGAGGCCATCGAGTTGCAGCGATGACACGGGCGGCATGCCCAGCCGGGTGGCCGACGACGCAAGCAGGTACTCGCGCTCGCCGCCGCCGTTCAGGCTGGCGTAGACCGGCTTGCCCGCGTCGCGGAACGCGAGCACGGCCGCGCGCATCTCGTACACGCGCGCCCAGCCCCAGTCGAGGCCGTCCACGTGCAGCACCAGGCCCGAGACCGAGCGGTCCTCGGCGGCGTTCCGCACCGCGAACAGCAACTCGTGGAAGCTGGGGCGCTCGCGGCGCAGGAAGTCCAGCGAGGCCGACGGCGGCGCCGGTCCCTCGTCCACATGCGAGGGCACGTCGAACACCAGCACGCGCGGCGCCATCGTGCCGTGCAGCGGCCGGCGCGCGCGGATGGCCAGGTTGAGCCCGACCGCGCCGACGGCGATGCAGAGCATCGTGACGAACACCGCGCGACGGCGAGACGGCATGCACAACCTCCGGGCTGGGTGGCGAGAGAACCGCAGGATGCCACAGCCGGGCGCGGGACGCAGGACGCCGCGGGCCGGGCGGGCGTCGTGCGGGGGGCGGGCGTGAGACTAGAAGCGCCGGCGCAGATCGAGCGAGAAGTACATGCTGCTCGCGTCCTGCGACGGATCCTCGTGGCTCTCGTAGCGACCGCTCCCCGACAATCGCAGGCGCACGCGGCCGGGTAGGCCCACGTCGCCGAACACCTCGCCCTCGAGGAACAGGTACGAGGAGTGCAGGTCGGGGTTCGCGAGCGACAGCGTGGCCGCCGAGCGATCGTACTGGCGCCAGCCGGCCGCGGGAGCGAACGACCACCAGTCGCCGCCGTGGAGCCGCTCCACCTCGATCACCGCCGCGATCTGCCGGTAGCGCTCGGCCGGCACACCGGGCGTGGTCAGCCATTCGAAGCGCGGTCCCGCACGCAGCCCCCAGTCCCTGGCCAGGCCCCAGCGAAACGCCGGGCGCGCGGTCCACAGCCGGTAGTCGAAGTACACGCTCGTATCGGGCCGGTCGTAGCGATAGCCGTCCGCCGACAGCCACAGCTCGGCGGTGAGCGTCTCGTGCAGGTGCACGAACGCGCTTGCATCGGCGCGGCCGCTCCAGAAGTGATCACGCGTCGACGGCGCGGTGTGCAACGTGGCGCGCCGGTCGAGCTGCACCTCGATTGCCGCCGATCCGCCGCCCGGCAGCAGTCGGCGCACCGAGACGGCGCCGTGCTGCTCGACGTGGTCGCGCACCACAGAGTCGGGAAACGCGCGCACGTCCGCGCCGTAGCCCAGTTCGGTCTCCCACAGCGCCTCGAGCGGTGTGTGCGCCCAGCGCAGCCAGGCGCGGCCGGCATTGCGGTCGAGCGTGACCACGTCGGACGTAC
>JANNKI010000497.1:0-6788 GCA_031396225.1 bacterium
CGATTTTTCGGCCACGAACAAGTGGGTGAACACCTCGGGCGACATCTGGCGCGCTGCCACGGTCACGTGGAGCCCCAAGCAGGTATTCGGCGACGGCTTGCGTCTCGCCGCCTCGACCGCCGCGGTCACGGCGCTGCCTCCGCGCACGTTTCGCTGGGTGTCGGGCCAGGGGCTCTATGTGAATGCCGGCGGTGGCAATCCCGGAACGCACCAGACGCGTGTGGGTCGGCGCAACTACGCGTTCGTCCTGTCGGGCCGGTCGGGCCGGTCGTGGATCACCATCGACGGCTTCACGGCCACGCGCACCGAGGACCGTGCGCTCAATCTGACGAACGCGTCCAACGACGTGCAGATCATCAACAACAGGGTCTCCTTCGCCAACAAGTATGGCATCTACCTGAGTGAATGCCTGCGCGCGCGCGTCGCCTCGAACGTGTCCACGGACAACAACCACCACGGCATCATGCTCACCCTGGGCACGGGCGCGTGCACGGTCGAGGACAACGAGTCCGCGCGTAACGCCGTGCCTGGCACGCGCGCGGCGAACGGCATCTACATGTACGGCACCACCGGCAACACCGTGCGTCGCAACCGCTGGCACGACAACCAGGACACGGGCCAGCACATGCAGAGTGGGGCCAACAACAACGTCTGCTACAACAACATCAGCTGGAACAACGGAGATCACGGCTACGACCACTTGGGCGCCACGGGGACGTTCCATACCAACGACGTCGCGTACGGCAACTTCAAGGACGGGTTCTCGATCGAGGGCAGCTCCACCGGAACCCGGCTCTACAACTGCATCGCCGTGGACAATGGCGTTACCACGAGCGAATTCAACCTGTGGGTGGAGGGCACCTCCATCTCTGGCTTCCTCAGCAACGACAACATCTTCTGGAACTCCACGAGCCAGGCGCCCATCAAGCACGGCACCACCATCTACCCGCTGCTCAGCACGTACGCCGCGGCGACCGGCCAGGACTCGCGCTCGCTGCAGCAGGATCCGCGCTTCGTGGATCCGCCCACGGGCAACTTCCACTTGATCCCCGGCTCGCCGGCCATCGACAACGGCAACTCGTCCGTGGCGAACTGGCCGGTGACGGACGCCGAGGGCAACAACCGTGTGGACGACCCCGGCTCGCCGAACACGGGCCAGGGCCCGGTGAACTACGCCGACCGTGGGTCGCTCGAGTTCCAGCCCACGGGCCTGGCGCCGGTGGCGGTGCTCGTCGCGGATCCGTCGATCGCCACGGCGCCGGCCGAGATCATGCTGGACGCCTCGGGGTCGAGCGATCCCGACGGCAGCATCGTCTCCTACCAGTTCGACTTCGGCGATGGCGTGAGCGCGGCCCCGCAGGCCGGGCCCGTCGCCACGCACAACTACACGGCCGGCACTTACAGCGCCATCGTCACCGTGATGGACAACCTGGGGCTCACCGCCAGCGACACGGTGGTGGTGGTGGCGAACGCACGCCCGGTCGCGGCGCTGAATGTCACGCCCACGTCGGGCAAAGCGCCGCTCACGGTGAACGTGAACGCGTCCGGCTCCACCGACGCCAATGGTACGGTGGTGTCCTACCGCTTCGACTTCGGCGACGGCACCGTCGTGGGTCCGCAGCCGGGCCCGACCACGTCGCACATCTTCGGGACCGGTACCTGGTCCGTGCGACTCACGATCTCCGACAACCACGGCGCCCAGGACACACTCAACACCGCCATCGTGGTGACGGTCGGCCCGCCAAATGTGCCGCCCACCGCTTCACTCGTCGTCACGCCCGCCACCGGGCAGGCGCCGCTCAGCGTGACCGCCGATGCCTCGGGTTCATCGGACTCTGACGGCGGCATCGTCTCCTATCGCTTCACATTCGATGACAGCGTCGTGGTGGGTCCGCAGCCGGGCGCCACGGCTCCGCATGTGTTCGCTGAGGGCACGCATGTCGTGACCGTGCTGGTCACCGACACGGATGGAGCGACCGCGAGCTTCTCCGACACGGTCCTGGTGACGCCACCCGCTCCGGACCAGCCTCCGGTCGTGACCGCGGCCGCCACGATCTCGGTGGTGGAAGGCGGCGCGCTTTCGCTGTCGGTGACGGCTTCGGATCCCGACGGCCAGGCGCTCACGTCGCTCACGGCGAACCTGTCGCAGCTCCCGGCCGGGAGCAACGCCACGTTCACGCCTTCGCCGGACTTCACGTCAGGCACGCTCACCTGGAATCCCACGTTCGCGGATTCGGGCACCTACTCGGTGACGTTCACGGCGAGCAACGCCCTGTCCGCCCAGGCGGTGACCGAGGTGCACGTGGACAACGTGGACCGCGCGCCCGCGATCAGCGGGCCCACAGCCGTGACCGGACCCGGCGGGCAACTCCTCTCGTTTGCGCTCGTCGTGGCGGATCCCGACGGCGACGCCATCGCCACGCTCACGGCGAACCTCGCCGCGCTGCCCCCGGGGAACGACGCGGTGTTCACGCCGGGGCCCGGCAATGCCAGCGCCACGTTCACGTGGACTCCGCTCGCAAGCGACACCGGCATCTTCAACATCTCGTTCGAGGCCGGTAACGCACTGACCGGCGGTCTGGCGACGACCATCCGCGTGGGCTTCGTCGACACGGCACCCGACGTCGTGGCGGCGGCCACCGCCGCGGTGCTCGAGAACTCGCCGCTCGCGCTGGCGGTGACCGCGTCCGACGTGGACGGGGACGCCATCACGTCGCTCACGGCGGACCTCTCGGGCCTGCCCGCCGGGCACACCGCGACGTTCACGCCCGGCTCCGGCAACCTCGGCGGCACGCTCGCGTGGACGCCCGGATTCTCCGACTCGGGCACGTACACCGTGCGCTTCTTCGCGGCCAACGTGCTGGCGGACACCGCGACCACCGTGCTGCACGTGGGGAACCTCGACCGCGCTCCCGTGGTGACCGCCCCGGCGAACGCGGGCGGCTACGCGGGCACGAACATCTCGTTCAACGTGACCGCCGTGGATCCGGATGGCGACGCCATCACGTCGCTGGCCGCCAACCTGTCGCAGCTCCCGGCGGGTCACACCGCCACGTTCACGCTCTCGGGCGGGGCCGCCGCTGGACAGTTCTCCTGGACGCCTGCCGCGGGGCAGGCTGGTGTGTACGACCTCACGTTCACCGGCAGCAACGCGCTCTCCGGCCAGGCCGGCACTCGCCTCACGGTGCAGCCGCCGAACCAGGCGCCCACGTCGGCCATGAGCGTCACGCCCGTCTCGGGCAATGCGCCGCTCAACGTCACGGTGAACGGCAGCGCGTCGAGCGATCCCGAGGGCGGCGCGCTCACGTATCGGTTCGACTTCGGGGACGGCGCCATCGTGGGCCCGCAGGCCTCGGCCATCGCGTCGCACGTGTACGCCGCGGGAGTGTGGACGGTGCAGCTCACGGTCACGGACGCGCTGGGCGCGGTGAACACGTCATCGGCCAGCATCACGGTGGCCGCCACGGGCCCCGGCGCGAACCTCGTGACCAACCCGTCGTTTGAATCCGTCAGCACGGGTTGGAACTCCTATTCCGGCGGCGTGCTGCTGCGCGTGGCCGGCGGCTTCGAAGGCGGCTGGGCCATGCAGATCACCGGCACCGCGACCGCCTCGAGCTTCGGCCTGAATGACAGCCCGAACTGGGTGGCGAATGCCGGCGCGATCGGAACGCGCTATCGCTACGGCGCCTGGGTGCGGTCGGTCAGCTCGACGGGCGCGGCCAAGCTGCAGGTTCGCGAGTACTTAGGCGGCACCAAGATCGGCGCCAGTACCATCTCGACCGTGGTGCAGCTCTCGCCCGTGTGGAAGTTCGTGACCGTGGATCGCGTCACGGAAGCCGCCGGCACCACGCTCGACTTCCAGGTCATTGATACGCCGGTAGTGCCCAATGACGTGTTCCTCGTGGACAACATCTCCATCCACGTGGTTCCGCCGGCGGGTCCCGCGGCGATCATGGCGGGGGGCGAGGAGAACCTGCTCACCGGGCCGGCGCTGCAGTTCGGCGCCTGGGTCTCGCCCACCGTGGCACGCACGGACGCCACCCTGAGCTTCGTGACCACGCGGCCGGGCGCGGTGCGTGTGGACCTGTTCGACGCCTCCGGACGACTGGTCAAGGGCCTCATGGACGAGCCGAACGTGGCACCGGGCTTGCACAAGCTGAGTGTGGACGGACGCAGCGACCGCGGCGACCGTCTGGAGTCCGGCATGTACTTCTATCGCGTACAGGCGGCTGAGCGGTCCGCCGTCGGAAGGCTCGTGTTCGTGCGCTAGCCACCCGGCGTATTCGCTGGGTCAAAGCGCACACCCCTCGGGGGCAATACCACCATGTGCGGCATTGCGGGCAGAATGGAGTTCGAGCCGGGTCGGAAGGCCGACCCGGAGCTCGTGCAACGGATGTGCGACGCGATCGCCCACCGTGGGCCCGACGATGCCGGCGTGTGGGCCGAGGGGCCGGTGGCCCTGGGCCACCGACGCCTGAGCATCATCGACCTGTCGCCAGCCGGGCATCAGCCCATGCCCAACGCCGACGGATCGCTGTGGATCGCGTTCAACGGCGAGATCTACAACTTCCTCGAGCTGCGCGCCGAGCTGGAACGCGAAGGGCACGCGTTCCGATCGCGCACCGACACCGAGGTGCTGTTGCACCTCTACCAGCGCGACGGCGTCGAGTGCCTGCAGAAACTGCGCGGCATGTTCGCGTTCGCGATCTGGGACGTGAAGCGCCAGCAGCTGTTCCTGGCCCGGGACCGGGTGGGGAAGAAGCCGCTCGCCTACCGCACCGACGGACGCGGTCTCTCGTTCGGCTCCGAGATCAAGGCCGTGTTACAGGACCCGGACGTGGAGCGCGAGCCCGATCCGGTGGCGTTGCACCATTACCTCACCTATCAGTGCGTGCCCGCGCCCATGTGCGCGTTCAAGGGGATCCAGAAACTACCGCCGGGGCACTACCTGCTCGCCCGAGGCGGCCGCGTCGAAGTGAAGCGCTACTGGAAGCTCTCCTACCTGCCCAAGTTCGAGGCCCGCACGGCGCGCGCCGAGCGCGAGCTCGAAGCGGAGCTGGTCCGGCGTTTCGAGGAGGCCGTGGCGCTGCGCATGATCAGCGACGTGCCGCTGGGGGCATTCCTCTCGGGTGGCGTGGACTCGAGCGCGGTCGTGGCCATGATGTGTCGCAAGGCGAGCGGTCCCGTGCGCACGTTCTCCATCGGCTTCGACAACGACGCCTACGACGAGCTGGCATTCGCGCGTAGGACCGCCGAGCACTTCGGCACGCAGCACACCGAGTTCACCGTGCGGCCGAGCGCGTTGGAGGTGCTGCCCAAGCTGGTGTGGCACTACGACGAGCCCTACGCCGACGCGTCCGCCGTGCCGACCTACTACGTGTCCAAGCTGGCGCGCGACCACGTGACCGTTGTGTTGAACGGTGACGGCGGCGACGAGAGCTTCGCCGGCTACGACCGCTACGTGGCCAACGCGCTCGCCCAGCGCCTGAGCCTGCTGACCCCCGTGCTCGGGAGCGCCGCGTTCCGCAAGGCGCTCGACCTGCTGCCGCATGGGGCCACGTCGGCCAGCTCGCGCTGGCGGCTCAAGCGCTTCGTGCAGCAACTGGGCCGTTCGCCGCAGGCGCGGAACGCCGCGTGGCTGGCGCAATTCGACCCCGAGGCCAAGCAACAGCTCTACACCGCCGCCTTCCGGCGCGAGGTGGGGCCCGCCGACGCCGAGGAGGCGCTCTACGCACGCTACCGCGAGACCGACGCCGACAATTTCACCGATGCCACGCTCTACGCCGACGTCACCGGGTACCTGCCCGACGCGCTGCTCACCAAGGTGGACATCGCCTCGATGGCCGTGGCGCTCGAGGCGCGCTCGCCGTTCCTGGACCATGAGTTCATGGAGTTCGCCGCTCGCCTGCCCGCCCGCTTGAAACTCGACGGTCGGAAGACGAAGGTGATCCTGAAGCGCGCGCTGCGCGGCATCGTGCCCGACGAGGTGTTGGACCGGCGCAAGATGGGCTTCAACGCTCCCGTGGACCAGTGGCTTCGCGGCGAGCTGCGCGAGATGTCGCACGACCTGTTGTTGTCGCGGCGGAGTCTCGAGCGCGGCTACTTCCAGCGCACGTTCGTGGAACGCATGCTGCGCGAGCACTCCCAGGGCACGCGCAACTGGCACACGCAGATCTGGAACCTGATGATGCTCGAGTCCTGGCATCGCTCGTTCGTGGACGAGGCCCAGGCCCAAGCGGTCGCGGTCTGATCGGCATGCCCCCGCATGCCCGGCCGCTAGCGGTGCTGCGGATCCCCGGAGCCCTTCCGCGCGGTGCCGACGCTGTCGCGCGGTTCGAGGACGTAGCTGCCGAACTCTCGCGGACTGCCGCAGCTATCCCCGCAGGCGTCGGCCCAGTCGCTTGCGAACAGGATGCGACGGCCATCGGGCGAGGGAACGGCGTGCGCCTGGGCGCGGTAGTTGCCGACGCTGCTGTGGTAGTGCCCGAGGCGTTCCACCGCGCCGCTGCCGTCGAGCCTGACGGCCACGATCTCGCCGGCGAAGCGACGCCCTCGCTGGGCGGGCCCGGTCGCGTAGGTGACGTAGAACCAGCCCGGGCGGGCCGTGTTGCGAGCGGACCCGTGCGAGTAGCCGGCCTCGTTCACGCCGTCGGTGAGCTCGGTGACCTGTCCGTCCCGCAGCCGCACCTTGACCACACGGCCCAGCGTCGAGCCGGGGCAGGCGCGGCCGCCGACCAGCACGTCCTCGTTGCCGTCGAACGGATCCACGGCCAGGTCGGCGTGCTTCA
>JANNKI010000514.1:0-2076 GCA_031396225.1 bacterium
GCGGCTCGTGGATCGCATGCAGCGTTCGTCACCCATCGTGTCGGGTCCGGCGGCCGCGGCGACGGTGGAGGACGATCCGTCGGGCATGAGTGCGCCGGCGTGGCAGCGCCGTGAGGGACGTCCGCAGTGGGGCCGCGGCAGTTCGCGCGGCGACTCGCTCGAGGTGCCGACGTTCCTGCGGCGTCAGATGGACTGAGTCTCTCGTGGCGTTCCTGTCGTCCTTGGTGAAGTGGGGGCATTCCCGCCAGTACAATGCGGGCATCCTCCACTTCAACCTCGGTGAGTTCGAGCGCGCGGCGGAGTGCTTTGAGAGCGTGCTGCAGCAGGTCCCGGACCCGAACGATCCGGACCATTGCCTGGCGCGCGTGCACGCGGCCGAAGCGCGCGCCAACCTGGGGCTGGCCTACCAGCACGCGGGGGACTTCACCCGGGCCGAGGGCGAGTTCACGCGCGCGCTCGAGGAGAATCCGACATTCCCCGACCTGCGCTACCAGCGGGCGCGCATCTTCGAGCGCTCCGGGCGACTCGACGAGGCCATCGCCGACCTTCAGCGCGCGCTGGACGAGCACCCGCATTACATGGAGGCACACCTGCTGCTGGCGGTGTGTTTCGGCACGCGTGGCGATCGCGAGCGCTCCACGAGCGCGCTCGGCGAGGCGTTGGCGCTCGGACTGGACGCGCCGGAGTGGGTGACGCCCGAGGTGGCGCGCGAGTGGACCGGCGAGCAGTGGCGCCGCCTGCTGCCGGGGGGCGCCGACGTGCGTCCGTCGCTTGGGCCCCTCGACGAGGCCATCGCGCGCCAGCAGGCGGGCGACCTGGCGGGCGCGATCGACGGCCTGCTGCGGGCCGTTGTGGAGAAGCCGGCCTATGCCGACCTGCGCTGCCGCCTCGCGGGGCTGCTCGTGGAGGCCGGCCGCTTCGATGAGGCGCTCGGGCACCTGCGCGTGGCGCTGGAGCTGAATCCGCGTTTCCTCGAGGCCCGGCTGCTCGCCACGCGCGTGGAACTGGAGCGGGGCCACGCTGCCGCGGCCGAAGCACAGATCTCGGAGGCGATCGAGGCACACGCCCAGTACCCGGACCTGTGGTTCTGGCTCGGGCTGGCGCGGTTCCGAGGCGGAGACCTGGAGGGCGCGGTGAAGCCGCTCGAGCGCGCGGTGGAGCTCAACCGCCAGTTCGCTCGGGCGCAGAGGCTGCTCGGGCTCGTCTACCACGCCCTCGGCCGGCACGACGACGCGTTGCGCGCCGTGCGCCGCGGGCTCGCGCGCGGCAGCGAGGCGCCGCAGGCCGCGCTCGCCGAGTCCCACCTGCTCTACGAGCTGGGCGACCTCTCCGGCTGCGAACAGGCCCTGCGCCGAGCGCTCGCGGTGAGCCCCGACTGGCCCGATCTGCACGTGGCGCTGGCGCGCGCGCTACGGGCGAAGGGTCAGTTGGAGCAGGCCGCGGCTGCTTACGAACGCGCACTCGAGCTGCAACCCGGCTACGACGCCGCCGCACTCGAACGGGCCGCACTGGCCCTGGAGATGGCCCGGCCCGACGCCGCAGAACCGCGGCTCGTCGCACTGCTCGCGCGGCGACCGCAGTGGGCCGATGCGCACGCACTGCTCGGGCGCACCCGGCTGATGACGGGCGACGCCGCGGGCGCTGAGGCGCCACTGCGGGCCGCACTCGCGCTGCATTCCGGCTTCGCCGCGGCGCGCGCGGACCTGGGCTGGGCGTTGCTCCGGATCGGGCGAGCGACCGAGGCCGACGCGGAGTTCGCGCGAGCGCTCGAGCTGGACCCGCTGCACGCCCTGCCGCGCGAGGCGCTGGCCTGGCGCGAGCTGATGGCCCCGACGCGCGACGCCTGAGCGACACACGAAGGCCCGGCTCGTGGGAGCCGGGCCGTGGGAGTCTTCAGCGCTTGGCGGTCAGGCGGTGACGACGGCGCGCGAGCCGCGCACGGCCTTCTCGACCTTGCCGCCGCGCAGGCAGCGTGTGCACACGGTGATCTGCTTGGCGCGGCCGTTCACCAGCGCGCGCACGTTCTGGACGTTCGGCTTGAACAGGCGCTTGGTGATGTTGTTGGCGTGGCTCACA
>JANNKI010000523.1:0-6513 GCA_031396225.1 bacterium
GCCAAGGCGAACCCGCCCTCGCGCGCCACCCAGTCGTTCAGCACGAGCGTGTTGCCCCCGGGCCGCGGTGCCGCGCTGGCAAGGCCGCCCACCACGCGCACGCCGGGCGCCCAGCGGTTGAACAGACCCAGCACGCGGTCCAGGTCCAGTGAGAACGGATCGCCGAGCAGCACCACCAGCTCCGCGCCGCGCGCGCCGGGAGCGCGCAGGTCGAACGCCTCGAGGCTCTCGACCGGCTCGGCCCAGGAATCCTGAAGCAGCAGGAATGGTTTGACGTCCACGCCCGGCAGGTAGGCGGCCACGACGCTCAGCCCCACGCCCTGCTCGAACTCGTGCTCACGCGTCACCACGCCGCGCGCACTCACCGCGCCGAACGTGGCCGCAGGCAGCGCGGCGCGCAATGCTTCGGCGGCGGCCGTGGTGCGAGCCTGGCCCGGGCCCGAGACGAACGCCAGCACCAGGTCGGGACGCGCCTCGCCCAACTGCGCGCGCAACTCCCTCGCCACATCGGCCACCGCGGCCGCGGGCTCGTCCAGCCGCGAACCGGCGCTGGCCCAGCGCATGTGAACGTGCTCGCTCATGTCGGCTTCCCGGCCGCCGTGCGGCGGCTCCGGCTCAGGCTCCGCGCAGGATCTCGCGCGCGATCACCATGCGCTGGATCTCGCTCGTGCCCTCGCCGATCTCCATGAGCTTCACGTCGCGATGCATACGCTCCACCGGTATGTCGCGGCAGTAGCCGATGCCGCCGTGGATCTGGATGGACTTGTCGGTCACCCAATTGCCCACCTCGCTCGCGAACAGCTTGGCCATGGAGGCTTCCTTCGTGAACTCGCGACCGGCGTCGCGCAACCGCGCGGCGTTGTACACGAGGTGTCGCGCGGCCTCGATCTTGGTGCCCATGTCGGCCAACATGAACTGAATGCCCTGAAAGTTGCCGATGGGTTGCCCGAACTGGTGACGCACCTTGGCGTACTGCACCGCGTGCTCGAACGCGCCCTGCGCCACGCCGAGTGCCAGCGCGCCGATCGAGATGCGGCCACCGGTGAGCGTCTTCATGAACGTCTTGAAGCCGCCGGTGGGCTCGCCCAGCATCTGGTCGGCGGGCACGATGCAGTCCTCGAACACCACTTCCACGGTGTCCGAGCCGCGCAGGCCCATCTTCTTCTCCTTCTTGCCCACGCGGAATCCCGGCGTGGCCGTATCCATGATGAACGCCGAGATGCCGTTCGCACCCAGCGACGGCTCGGTGACCGCGGTGAACGTGATGTACTTCGCGTAGCTGGCGTTGGTGATATAGATCTTGGAGCCGTTCACGCGGTAGGCGTCGCCCTGCTTGATGGCGCGCGTCTGCGTGCCGGCGGCATCGGAGCCTGCGTTGGGCTCGGTCAACCCGAATGCGCCGAGCGCTTCGCCCTTGGCCATTGGCACGAGGAACCGCATCTTCTGCTCCTCGGTGCCGGCGCCGTAGACCGGGCCGCAGCCCAGCGACACGTGTGCCGCGAGCGTGATGGCGGTGGACGCGCACACGCGCGCCACTTCCTCCACCGCGATGGCGTAGCACAGCGTGTCCATGCCCGCGCCGCCGTACTTCTCGGGATAGGGCAGCCCGAGCAGTCCCAGCTCGGCCATCTGCTTCACGGCCTCGTGCGGGAATGTCTCGGTCTCGTCCAGTTCGCGAGCACGCGGAGCCACCACGTCCTCGGAGAAACGACGGACCATGTCGCGGACCTGGATGTGCTCTTCCTTAAGAAACAGCATGCACGAGGACTCCGGGGGCGGACCCGGGGGGTGCCGGGGCGTCCAGGGCACCGCCCGAGGCGGGCGGCGGGAATGATCCAGACAAGGGAGGCGCGTAGGACAGTACCGAAACCGCGCCCCCGAGGCGAGTTACCGGAGGCTGTCGAGCGCCGCGTTCCGCGCGGCCTGGCGATCGGCGGCCTGGTACGAGCGCCCCACCGCCGCCGCTCCCGGGATCTCGGAGCGCGCGATGGCCGAGTCGCGTTGCGCCTCGCTCATGCGGCTCACCGGCACATCCCCCGAGACCTGCGCGCCGCAGCCGGCCAGGGCGAATGACACTAGGATAAGCACGAGCGCCCGCGCGAGGCCATGCCCGCACCTCATGGCGTGGCGTCCGCGCCCGCGGCTTCCACGCGCGTGGCCGGAGCGAGTGCTGCACGCTCGTCGCGCGCCAGACCACCGTTCGCGCGGTGCAGCGCCTCGAGTGCCGCGCGCGCCACGACGCGGCCCGCGTCGGCCCACGGGTAGGCGTAGCCCCCAGCCGGCAACCTGGGACTGGGCACCACGACGCGACGCGCGTCGGCGAAGTACACGGCGAACAGCACCGGCTCGGCGGCCACCTTGCCGCCACTCTCGATCCTCGGCTCCACGGCGGTCGCCGCAATGATGAGCCCGCGCGAGCTGCGCACCTGCGACACCCTGGCGCGTGGCGGCGGCAGCTTGGAACCGGGCGGCGCCTTGCGCCGCACCCTCACCTCGGGCGGCAGGCGGATGCTCAGTTCCAGTGACCACGCCTGGTCGGCCGGCGCGGCATCCACCAGCCGGAAGAAGTTGGTGCGGCTCTCGGTGGCGAGCCACGCGTCGCCGGCGCGCTTCTCGCAGGCCCAGACCTCGGCGTCCAACTCGGCGCGGAACGCGTCCATGAACACCTGGCGTGCGGACGAATCCGCCGGCACCCCCACGAATCGCGTGAGCAGCACGCTGCGCACACTCCCGCCAGCCGCATGCGCGGGTGCGACCGAAAGCAGCGCCAACGCGAGCAGGGACAGGATGCGTCTCATGGCACCTCCAGCGAGGAACGACGAACGGGGTTCAACCCTTGGCATCGGCAGGATGCGGATCACTCTCCACCAGCCGCCGTCCGAGTGCGCGGGCACGCGCCAGGAGCTCGTCCGGCGCGCTCCCGAGGTCGTTGTCGGCGTGCTGCCACGCCAGCGTCTCCTCCCAGCGTGCTCCCACCCATTTGAGGAATCCGCGCACGGTCCGCTCGGCCAGATCGTAGCGATGCCTGGAGCTGCACGCGGTCACGAACGCCGCGCGCCGGGTGCGCGCCCACTTGGGCACGAAGTCCTCCGTACCATCCGCCAGCGTGACGAGCGGCGTGACGCAGTTGCAGCGGTCGATCAGGATCTTGAGCGGACCGCTCACGGTGTCGAAGTAGATCGGCGAGCCCACCACCACGGCGTGCGAGCGCTCGAGCAGCGCGTACACGCGGTCCATGTCGTCGTTGAAGATGCAGTAGCCGGGCGTGGCGTCGGGTCCGCACGACACGCACGGCTTCATGGTCAGCGCGTAGGCGCGCACGTGTTCGGCCTCACCGCCGGCCTCGCGCGCGCCGTCGCACGCGGCGGCGAGCAGTCGGTGCACGCTCGAGCCCTCGAGCGGGCTCCCATCCAGCGCGACCAGCAGGCGCCCGGTGCGGTTCACGTTAACGCCGGGCGCGCTTCTTCCGAGCGGGCTTGCGGGCGGGGCGCTTCGCGGGTGGCTTGGGAGCCTTCGCGGGTGGCTTGGGAGCCTTCGCGCGTGGCTTGGGAGTCTTCGCGCGTGGCTTGGGAGCCTTCGCGGCCCTCCGGGCCGCATGCTTCGCCGCCTTCTTCGCGGGTGGCTTCGAGACGCGCTTCTTCTTCGCGGCCGGCTGATTCTTCCTCGCGACCGGCTTCCGCTTCTTCGCGACCGGCTTCGCCGCGGTCCGTGCAGTCGTGCGCGCGCGAGCCGGCGCGGGCTGCAGGCGATCGCCCACGGCCACCATGGGCTCGGGGCGCGCGGGCGGCGGCGGCAGCGGCGGCAGCGCGTCGGCGCCGTGCACGCCGGCGTACCACTCACGGATGTAGCCCACGATGTGCTGCGTGTTGGTGCCAGGGCCGAACAACCGGCCCACGCCGCGCGCGAGCAGCGTGTTCATGTCCTCGTTCGGGATGATGCCGCCGCCGGTGAGCAGGCGATCGCCGATGCCGCGCGAGCGCATGAGTTCGTGGATCTCGGGGAACAGCGTCATGTGGGCGCCCGACAGCACCGACAACGCCACCACGTCCACGTCTTCCTGCACCGCGGCCTCGACGATCTGCTCGGGTGTCTGGTGGAGGCCGGTGTAGATCACCTCCATGCCCGCATCGCGCAGCGCCGCGGCCACCACCTTGGCCCCACGGTCGTGCCCGTCAAGCCCGGGCTTGCCCACCAGCACACGGATCTTGCGTTGCATGCTTCCTCCGGCCAGGGGCCGCAGCGGGGCCCGGATCAAGGTCGCGTCGTCGCGGTGCTGTCCGCGCTCGCAGCGACGGACGAGCGACGCAACACTAACGCGTCTCCGGCATATCGGCCACGCGCGAACAGCACCGTGTCCCTGCCCGGCAACGCGTCGCCGCCGAATCCGAACACGAGCGTGTCGTTCCCCGTGGGCGGGCCGCCGCGCTTCCAGTCGAGCCAGGTGGCGAGATGGTGGTCATCCGTGGGCGGTCGGAACCGCCGGTCGAGTGCGTTCGCGTCGGCCGGGCTCCGCGCCGAGCGCAGGAATCGCGCGGGCTCGCCGCGCCACTCGGAATCCATGAGCCGGGCGACCAGCACCTCGAACTGCCGCGTGCGCTCGCCCTCTGCGAGGATCGGCGCCGCGAGCCGCGACATGATCGGCACCGGCAGCCCGGCGCGAACCGCGAGCGCCACGGCAAGCACGAGCGCCACCAGCGCTCCCGCCGTGCGAGGACCGAACGCGTGCAGCGCCCTGTCGCTCGCGCCCTCGTCGAGCGCGCTCGCGCACACCGCCACGAGTACCGCGCAGATCCCATAGGTGGGCGAGCCGGTCGGGTTCGGGAGCGGCAGCAACGCGCAGCCGACGAGCAGCCCCGCCATGGCCCAGCGTCCGTGCCGCACGCTCTTGGCGGCGGCCCACGCCAGCCACAACGGCAAGATCGGAAGTCCGAACGCCACGCCCGCCGCCGCGAGGCCCAGCGTGAGCACGCCCGCCAGCATGCCTGCCCCACCCGGCCACGTGCGTGTCGCGGTCCACGCCGCGAGCAGGCCCGCCACGCCCGAGCCGATCGCGTTCACCTCGAGCGTGCGATACGAGGTGAGCAGCCCCACGAGCGGCTCGCCATCGATGTCGCGGTTGTGCCCCGGTACCAGCAGCAGGTAAGCGGCGGCGGCGCCGCACATCACCATGCCGAGCGCGGTCGCACCCGCTCGTGAACGCAGCATGGGAGTCTCGATCGTGGCGCCCAGCGCGAACGCCACAGCGAGCGGCAGCGCATAGGGGTGAGCGAGCGAGGTGACGAGCGCGCCCACGAACACCCCTAGCAGCGTGCGCAGGTCGAGTGGGCCGCGCGCCGAGCGCGCGAGTGCCACCACGAACAGCAGCAGCGGCCCGTAGAAGATGCCATGCAGGTGGAACACCCAGATGTAGCCAGCAAAGAACACCCCGCCCGCCACGAGCGAAAGGAGCGAGAACAGTCGCCGCTCGCGTGCGCCGCTCGCGGCCCAGCCCCACGCCGCGAGCGCCAGCACGGCATTCACCATCTGCACCAGGCCCACGTCGTGGCCGCCCAGCCGGTAGAGCGCCCACGCCGGGCCGGTGCCGAGCGGGCGCAGGCTCAACACGCTCGGGAATTTCTCGAACAGTGCCCCCCACAGCGAGCGCTGCTCCAGGCGCACGATCCAGTCGAACGACTCGTTGTGAGCTCCCCAGGGCAGCCCGATCACCAGCCAGAACGCCAGCCCGGACATGGCCAGGCCCACGAGCGCGACATCGAGCGGGGAGAGACGGGCGCGACCCTCGCGCGCCGAGGGGCGCATGTTCAGCGCGCGTCCTCGTCGTCGGGCAGCTCCAGCGCCGCTTCGGTCTCTAGGTACATGCGGCGTGCCTCGGCGAACTGCTCCGGTGACGGCGGCATGGGCTGGCCATCCTCGTCCTCGCCCAGCCTCACGACGCCGAGTCGCTCGAACAGTCGCTGGGCTGCCTCCGCACCCTCGCGCGTCTCGAACACGAACGCCTGGTACTCGCCTTCGCGACCCAGGGCTTCCATGCGCCACGGGCCCTCGTCGGCCTCACCACGCACGACGCGTGCACCGGTGAAGTCGGCGGAGTGCCAGCTCATGGCCAGCGCCTGCTCGCCGCGCAGGTTCGTGGACCTGATGCCCGCGCCCACCTTCCACGTCTCGCCCTGCTCCTCGGGCGGCACCAGCCGCACGGCGTGGCGATGCGGCACGAACGCCGCACCGTCGCTGGTGACGGCGATGATGTGCCCTTCATCGTCCGGGTCGTCGTCGCCGTTCGCGTCGTCGTCGTCGTCGTCGCGCGGGTCGTCAGCCGCGGCCGCCTGGCGATCGTCCGCCCAGCGCTCCGGCGTTGAGCCGCTCGAGGACGCGGCACCCGGGGGCGTGGAGGGCTGGACGGCGCGCATGATCAGCGCCACCACCACCACCGCCGCCACGGCCACCAGACCGCCGAGCATGGAGCTGTCCAAGCCTAGAACTCCGCCGGCTCGGTGAAATCGCCGAACACCTCGC
>JANNKI010000535.1:0-1519 GCA_031396225.1 bacterium
CTGGGCGAAGTGAGCCTGTCGGGGGAGTTGCGCCGCGTGCCGCGGCTGGACGCGCGGCTGCGCGAGGCGGCGCAGATGGGCTTTGCGCGCGCCGGGTTCCCGCGAGCACAGGCGGCCGACGCCGAGGGTTGCGGGATCGAGGCGGTGCCGCTCGCGACGCTGCGCGAGGCGTGCGAGCAACTGCTGGGTGGGAAGATCGAGACGCCGCACATGGCCCGGAAGGACACATGACCTCCCCGGCCCCGCGCACGCTCAGCGGCCTGTGTGCCGCGGCGGGACACCCGAGCTCGCTGTTCGCGCTCACCGCGGACCTACTCGTGCGCATGACGCGGGGCCGCGTGACCGAGGTGGCCGAATGAACGTGTGCGCCATTCTCCTCTGCGCCGGTCGCGGCGAGCGTCTGGGCGGCGCCGTGCCCAAGGCGCTCGCGCCACTCGCCGGCCGGCCGCTGTTCACGTGGGCGTTCGAGGCGCTGCAACGCTGCGAGGCGATCGACGGCATCGTGCTGGTGGGCCCGGTCAGCATGTTGCGCGAACTGCTCGCCGCGAGCGGCTGCGGCACGCACAAGCTGGTGGCCGCGACCGAGGGCGGCCAGGCTCGTCAGCACTCGGTGGCGCGCGGCCTGCACGTGCTGCCCGAGGACTGCACGCACGTCGCGGTGCACGATTCGGCGCGCGCGCTCGTGAGCCCCGAGGTGATCGCGCGCGCGGTCGCCGAGGCGCGCGAGCACGGCGCAGCCATCGCGGCGATCCCGCAGGCGGACACACTCAAGCAGGGCACGCTGGGTGCCGTCACCGGCACGGTGCCGCGCGAGGGGCTATGGGCAGCCCAGACACCCCAAGTGTTCCGTCGCGACTGGCTCGAACGCGCCCACCGCGAAGCCGCAGAGGTCGCCACGGACGATGCGGCCCTGATAACGTGGCTGGGCCACCCGGTGCGGCTCTCGCTCGGCGATCCGGTGAACTTCAAGATCACCACCCCGGCGGACATGGAGCTGGCCGAGGCCTGGCTGGCGCACCGCGCCGCCGCAACGGTCAGGGGAGAGAGCGCATGACGCTGCGCGTGGGACTGGGCTACGACGTGCACCGCGTGCAGGCGGGCCGCCCGCTGCTGCTGGGCGGCGTGCGCTTCGAGAGCGAGTGGGGGCTCGCCGGCCACAGCGTCGCCGACGTGCTGCTGCACGCCATCGGCGACGCGCTGCTCGGGGCGGCCGGCCTGGGCGACCTGGGCGAGCACTTCCCGCCCGGGGACGCGCGCTGGAAGGACGCCTCGAGCCTCGATCTGCTCGCGCGCATCGCGGCGCTGCTTTCCGCACGCGGCGCGCGCGTGGTCAACGTGGACGCCATGCTTGTGGCCGAAGCACCCCGCCTGGCGCCGCACCGCGCCGCCATGTGCGCCAACATCGCGGGCGCGTTGGGCATCAGCGCCGGCCAGGTGAGCGTGAAGGCCACCACGAACGAGACGCTGGGCGCCGTGGGCCGTCTGGAAGGACTCGCGGCCATGGCGGTGGCATTGGTGG
>JANNKI010000479.1:0-1761 GCA_031396225.1 bacterium
GGTGCGCACGCCCAGCGAATCCACCGCGCCCACGGCGAGCACGCTGTCGCCGTTCGCGTCGGCCGGCGCGCCCACCTTGCGGCCCACGCGCGCGTTGTTCCCATCGTTGCCCGCGGACACCACCACGAGGATGCCCTTCGCGGCGGCGATCTCGGCGGCGCGCGTGACGATGGTGGTGTGGCCATCGAGTTGCTCGTAAGGGATGTCCTGGCCGGCGCTGTCCGGGAACAGGTTGTAGCCCAGCGACGAACTGATGATGTCGCACCCGAGCGAATCTGCCCACTCGGCGCCCATCGCCCAGTACACCATCTCGATGGGCTTCTCGCTACTGTCGTCCTCGGTGCGGCCGAGCACGGCGTTGCAGCCCCAGGCGGGCGCGACGTAGCGCCCCACGGCCCGGCCCGCAAGCGCGCTGAGCGTGGCTGTGCCGTGCTCGAAGAACCACGGCGTATCCACCGTGTCCTGCACGGTCCACTCACCGCGGATGAAATCGCGCGCCCGGAACGCCCCCACGGGGATCGGCCGCAGCGCCTCGTGTTTGCGGTGGTAGTTGAAACCGTTGTCGAGCAGGCACACGTTGATGCCCGTGCCGATATAGCCCGAGTCGTGCACCGCCGGGATATTGAGCCGCGTCATCTGGCCGAGCGTGCGGCCATAGGCCACCTGCGTCGCCGCCGGTAGCGCGAGCCAAGCCGGCAGGGTCGTGCGAGAAGGATCCGAAGTCTCGGCTCCGAGGCGCGACTCCTTCTCGCGGGGTTGCGCCAGCTCCACCGGCGCCACGCGGCGCACGAACGGCAGAGCCGCGAGTTCCTCGAGTGCGGGGCCGCTCGTGCGCACGGCCACGCGGTTGAACCAGCGCGACTGGCCGTACACTGCGAAGCCCCGGGCTTCGAGCGCGCGTACGTAGCCCGGCTCGAGCGGCAGGTCCAGCCAGTCCACGAGCGGCGTGACCCGTGCGCGCTCGCGCCGGCGCCGGGCTTCGGGCGTGAGCGTGCGGGCCGCCTCGGCGAGACGCGCGGCCAGGTCCGCGGGGCCCGTCTCGCCCTTGTCGGCGAACTCCACCCACACGGCCACCGCCTCGGCGCCGGGAGCCGTGGCGGTGGCGAGACGCGGGTCGAGTCGAGCCTGGGCGAGCGCGGCGCTCCGGGCGGGCGGGGCCAGTCCGGCGCCCGGCAGCAGCGTCACGGCGAGGAGGAGGGCACGGAAGCGTGGGCGCATATCCCTGATTCTACTACCGTTCGTCGAGTGGTTCATGCCGGGACGTCACCCGCGACCTCCACGGCCACGCGCGCCTCGAGCCAGCCCACTTCGTGACCGGCGGCATTGTGGACCGGCGCCCGGCGCTGCCGCTCGAGCGGGCCGAGTTCGTCGGGGCGAAGTGTTCCGAGCACGTGAAGTAGTTCGACGGCCGCCGGTCCCATGGCCCGCATGGCGCCGTCCTCGCATTTGAGCGCCAGTCCCTGGCCCCGGGCGGGGTCCGCCAGCAACAGCAGGCCCTCCGCACCGCTCTTGGCGAGCACGCGGCCGCCGGTGGCGAGCATGAGCTCGGTGGCGAGGCGGCCGTGGCCCTCGACCAGCACCGGGTGCGCGGTCATGGCGCGCGCGATGCGTTGCAGTGCGCGGGCCCGGGCATCCCCTCCGCGGGTCATGGCGTCGCCGAGCCGTGCGTAGCCCAGCGCCATCGCGGCCAACGGCACGCCGAACGCGGGCACGCCGCAGCCATCCACGCCGGTGCGCACGGACTCCGGCGACACGCCGCAG
>JANNKI010000598.1:0-3093 GCA_031396225.1 bacterium
TGCTCGTCTCGACCATCCCGCTCTGGATGGCGCTCTTCGGCTCGCTCGGGCCCCACGCCGATCCGCCCGGTCGGCAAGCGGTCGCGGGACTGGCATTGGGGTTCGCGGGCATCGCGCTCCTGCTCGGCCCCGGCCTCGTCACCGGGCACGACGCGACGCTCTCGCCGTTCTGGGCGCTGGTGCCCGTGGCGGGCTCGCTGTCATGGGCGTGGGGCTCGATGTGGTCGCGTCGCGTGCGGCTGCCCGCTTCGCCGCTCGTCTCCACCGGCATCGGTTTGACCGCCGCAGGCGTGGGACTCCTGCTGCTCGCCGTCCCGCTCGGCGACTTCGCCCACTGGCGCCCAGCGGACGTGTCCGTGGGCGCCTGGTGGGCGCTGGTTTACCTGGCCTCGTTCGGCTCCGTGCTCGGGTTCACCGCCTACCTCTACCTGCTCCACCGGGTCGCCCCGGCGGTGGTGTCCACCTACGCGTTCGTGAACCCCATCGTGGCCATGCTGCTCGGGTTCGTGTTCGCGGGCGAGACGCTCACGCCGCGCACACTCGCCGCCGCCGCCGTCGTGCTGGCCGCGGTGTTGCTCATCACCACGGCGCCGCCGGCCCGCCGAGCCGCCGGCGCTTCCGCCGGCGTGGGAGCGCTGCCCGCGCGCCAGCCGTAGCCGGGCTCGAGGAGGTGCTGTGATGGACGCATTCGAGATCGCCGACGTCGAGTTGCGCCGCCGCGCACATGGCGTCCTCTACCAGGAGTTCCTGCGCCAGCCCTCGATGAGCATGGGGCTCTACGTGCTCCCGGCCGGAGGGCACGACCCGCAGCAGCCGCATGGCGAGGACGAGGCCTACCTCGTGCTGCGCGGTCGCGGCCGCATCCGCGTGGGGGACGAAGACCGCGCCGTGGAGGCCGGCTCGGTGGTGTTCGTGCCGGCGCGCGTGGAACATCGCTTCCACGACATCAGCGAAGAGCTGGCGATCGCGGTGGTGTTCGCCCCCGCGAAGGGCTCCGCCCCGCGAGGCTGAGTCGTCGCGCTGGACGCTCGCTCGCGCCGCGGAGTAGGTTGCGACGGAGCACCGTCCACCCCACGAAGCCCATCGCCCACGTTCCGCGGAGTGAGCGCATGACCAGCCTCCGTCGCGAAGCCGAGAGCGAATCCGTCCTCGCGGTGGACGACCTGCGCGAGACCTGGCGGCTACTCGCCCCGGACGACCGCCTGGAGGCGTTCCTCGACCTGCCGCGGCCCGATGCCGAGGACTTCTTCCTGGACCTCTCGGCGCGCGACCAATACGTGATGGTGCACGCCATCGCGGCCGAGCAGCGTCGCTCGTGGATGCGGCTGCTGCCGCCCGACGACGCCGCCGACGTGGTGCAGGAGGCCGAGGAGGACGAGCGCGAGGCGCTGCTGGCGCTCCTGGACGAGCAGACGCGGCGCGAGGTCATGGCGCTGTTGGCCTACGCCGAGGACGACGCCGGTGGCTTGATGAACCCGCGCTTCGCCCGCGTGCGCGCCGACGTGAGCGTGGACGAGGCCATCAGCTACTTGCGCAAGCAGGCGCGCGAGCGCCTCGAAAACGTCTATTACGTCTACGTGAACGACGCCGACCATCGGCTGGTGGGCGTGGTGTCGCTGCGCGAGTTGTTCGCCGCGGCGAGTGATCGCACCGTGCGCGACGTGATGGCCACCGATCTGGTGACCGCGCGCGGGGACATGGACCAGGAGGAACTGGGGCGGCTGTTCGCCGAGCACGACCTGCAGGCCATCCCCGTGGTGGACGCCGACGGCCGCATGCAGGGCATCGTGACGGTGGACGACATCGTGGATGTGATCCAGGAAGAGGCCACCGAGGACATCCAGAAGATCGGCGGTACCCGCGCGCTCGAGGCGCCCTACCTGCAAGTCGGTTTCCGCTCCATGTTCAACAAGCGCGTGGTGTGGCTGATGGTGCTGTTCGTGGGCGAGCTGCTCACCGCCACCGCCATGGGCCGGTTCGAGGACGAGATCGCCAAGGCCGTGGTGCTGTCGGTGTTCATCCCGCTCATCATCTCGTCCGGCGGTAACTCCGGTTCGCAGACCTCCACCCTGGTGATCCGTGCCATGGCGCTGGGCGAGGTGACGCTGGCCGACTGGTGGCGCGTGATGCGGAAGGAATTGTTCCAGGGGCTCGCCATCGGCGGCATCCTCGGACTGATCGGCATGGCGCGAGTGTTCCTGTGGGAAGTGTTGTTCCACACCTACGGCGTGCACACGTTCAACCTGGGCGTGACCGTGGCCGGCAGCGTGGCCGGCGTGGTGCTGTTCGGCACGCTCTCGGGCTCGATGCTGCCGTTCATCCTGAAGCGTGCGGGCCTGGACCCCGCCAGCGCCTCGGCCCCGTTCGTGGCCACGCTCGTGGACGTGACCGGCATCGTCATCTACTTCACGATCGCGAGTTTTATGCTGCGGGGGACGTTGCTGTAGGGGGGGCATGAGGGCCTTCCGACTTTCGTGTGGCTGACATCGGCGCTCCGGCGCCCGCCTCTCCCTGCCGCGCCCACTTGCCGTGGGGTGGGAGAGCGCCGCGACAGCAGAGCCCGCGCAGCGAGCGATGAGAATTCGTTTGACAGCGTCGCGGACCCCACCCTCGCGCGATGCGCGGCTCCTCTCGTCGGGCCGCGCCAGCGTGCGCAGGATGCGAGCACGCGCCACATCGGCTGTCTGTTTACGAATTCGCCTGCCGTGACGCTCTCGGTGCGCCCTCCGGGCCAGCACGAGCGTCGAAAAGTCGCGTGCTATGAAGAATGTGCCCCCGCGACAACTCATCGCCGCGGAGACCCACCATGCCGAACTACTCGCTGTCGCACGTCGCCGATCACGTCCTACTGCGTGACCTGGCCGCACTTATTTCCAATGAGCGCACGACCACCGCCTCGCTGCTCGCCCATATCGCCGAGGTGGACACACGCCGGCTGTACGCGCCAGCGGCCTATCCCTCGATGTTCGAATACTGTGTGCGCGAGCTGCACCTGTCCGAGGGCGCGGCACTCAAGCGCATCCGTGCCGCGCGCACCGCACGGAAGTTCCCGGCCATCTTCCCGGCGCTGGCCGATGGCCGGTTGCACCTCGG
>JANNKI010000600.1:0-3119 GCA_031396225.1 bacterium
GGCCGCAACTGTGGAGGAGCTGAAGGCAGCTCGAACGCGTTTCTGGATTGCAATAGTCGCGACCTTCATCGTCGTGCAGTTCGTCAACTTTGTGACTGATCAGCAGGAAGGCTGGAAGACAGTTGTCGTGGGAGTCCTCGCGATCTTTGCCCTGCTCTATCTCATCTCCGTCATCTGGTTGGCAGTCGACTGTAGTCGCCGGTTGAAGGAACTCGGCGCAGTAGCCGGCGCCGGGGCGGCCAGACCGTAGTCACGCGAATCCAAGCGTCTTCATCCAGTACCAGAGCCGCCTCGCGCAACCCAATGCGATGCCCTACAGTCGGTGCCCCCGTGGCCCCGTAGCTCAGACGGATAGAGCAGCGTTTTCCTAAGCGCTCCGCGGCAGTTTGCGGTCAACATGGACGCTTCACGCCAAGTCATTGCGGCCAGCGCTCATCGCGAGGCCCTCGCCCGAGTTGAACGCGCGAGGGCTTCGCGCTTCACCGGACAGAAGCGGACACGAGCGGACATACTTTGCCACGGTTCTCGTAGCCGAAGTCGTAGCCAGTCCGAGCACCCTCTCGTGTCGGGCTTCATGAGGTAGATTCGTCCGATGCCGCTGCCCGCCGCCACCCGCCTCGGCCCCTACGAGATCGTCGCGCCGCTCGGCGCGGGAGGGATGGGCGAGGTCTACCGTGCCCGCGACCCGCGCCTCAAGCGCGACATCGCGATAAAGGTGCTGCCGGCCGACGTGACGTCGTCGCCCGACCGCCTCGCCCGCCTCGAGCGCGAAGCGACGACCGTGGCCGGGCTCAACCACCCGAACATCGTGGTGCTCCACTCCATCGAGGAGGACGGCGCGATCCGATTCCTCACCATGGAGCTGGTGGAAGGGCGGAGCCTCGCCGAGCTCGTCACGCCCGGCGGATTGCCGCTCACCCAGCTGCTCGATCTCTCGATCCCGCTCGCCGACGCATTGGTGGCGGCGCACGAGAAGGGCGTCGTTCACCGCGACCTGAAGCCGGCGAACGTGATGGTGACGCGGGAGGGACGCGTCAAGGTGCTGGACTTCGGGCTAGCCAAGCTCGCGCAGGTCGAATCCGACGTGGACGCCACTCAGGCGGCGACCGCGGCGGCACCTCTCTCGGATGTCGGCCAGATCGTGGGCACGGTGCCCTACATGGCGCCCGAGCAGATCCGGGGCGAGCTGGTGGACGCACGCAGCGATCTGTTCTCGCTCGGGGTCCTGATCTACGAGCTGGCCGGCGGGAAGCGGCCGTTCACCGGGCAGAGCCATGCCGACGTCAGCTCGGCGATCCTGCGCGACACACCGCCGTTGCTGACGAGTCTGCGCGCGGACCTTCCGGGCGAGCTGGCACACATCGTCGAGCGCTGTCTGGAGAAGCGCCCGCGCGAGCGGTTCCAGACCGCGCTGGACGTATTGAACGAGCTGCGGTCGGTTCGGCGCACGCTCGAGCGGGGCGTGCCGGCGCAGCAGCCGGTATCGGACAATATCGCCTCGATCGCGGTGCTGCCTTTCGTGAACCGGAGCGCGAGCGCCGATGACGAGTACTTTTCCGACGGCCTCGCCGACGAGTTGCTCAATGTCCTCGCCAAGATCCGCGGGTTGCGGGTGGCGGCGCGCACGTCGGCGTTCCACTTCAAGGGCAAGGACACGACGATCGCCGAGGTTGGACGCGCTCTGAACGTCGCCACGGTGCTGGAGGGCAGTGTCCGCAAGGCCGGGCCGCGCGTGCGCATCTCCGTGCAACTCGTGAAGGTGGCCGACGGGTTTCACCTGTGGTCCGAAACCTACGACCGGACCTTGGACGACATCTTCACGGTGCAGGACGACATCGCGCAGTCGGTCGTGAAGGAGCTGCGGACGACGCTGCTGGGCATGGCGGCCGATTCGGAGACGATCGGAGAAGCCAAGGCCGAGGTGTCGCGAGCGGCGATGGGGCGTGGCACCGACCCCGAGGCGCACCGCCTCTTTCTGCTGGCTCGCCACATCCTCGATCGTTACACACGCGAGGACACAGCGAATGCGATCGAGCGTTTGAAGCAGGCGTTGCAGCGTGATCCGGAGTTCGCGCTCGCCTGGGCCGAGCTGGGCCAGGCGTACTCGAGACAAGCGGATGTTGGGTGGGCGTCGGTGGCGGAGGGATACGGGCCGGCCCGGAAGGCTGTGGAGCGGGCGCTCGCGTTGGAGCCGGACCTGCCGGAAGCCCATGCGGCGATGGCGTGGATCCAGTTGAACTACGACTGGGACTGGAGGGGCGCGGAGCGGTCGTTCGCACGCGCGCTCGAACGGGCGCCCGGGAATGCCTTGGTGCTCCGCATGGCCGGCGCGCTGGCGTGGAGTCCAAGCCAGCTCGAACGGGGAATGGAGCTTTGTCGCCGGGCCCTGGAGCAGGATCCCCTGAGTGCTGTGGCCTACCACAATCTAGGACTGGCACTCTACACTGCGGATCGTTTCGTCGAAGCAGAGGCCGCACATCGACGAGCGCGGGAGCTGGGACCGCAGAGATCCCGCACGCGTGCCTACCTCGCGTTGACCCTTCTTGCTCAGAACCGAGGCGAAGAGGCTCTGGCCGAGGCGATGGGAGTGCCGCCAGGTGGCTCTCGACTGTGGGTGTTGGCCATTGTCCACCACCGCCTGGGTCAAGGCGCCGAATCGGACGCCGCGCTGCAGGAGCTAATCGCGAAGCACGCGGACGTTGCCGCCTATCAGATCGTGGAAGTGTACGGGGCCCGTGGGCAGGTGGATGCGGCGTTCGAGTGGATCGAGAGGGCGTACGCGCAGCGGGACGCCGGGCTCGCTGGGATGAGAACCGATCCACACCTCCGCTCCCTCCACGGCGATCCGCGGTGGCCCGCCTTCCTGAAGAAGATCGGGTTCGAGGAGTGAGACGCGGCTGAGCGCAGCCTCGGCACGCTTCGAGACATCGCGCCGATCAGTGAACAGCGATCCCGCGGCGAAAGCGGTGGCCCTCGAAGAGCATGACCGAGCAACTGCGTAAGAGCAGCGGCCTACACCACCACGTGCCCGAGTGATTTCGCCAAACAGTGCGGTGCGCTATCTTGGTGCAGTGTGGCCCCGTAGCTCAGACGGATAGAGCAGCGGTTTCCTAAACCGT
>JANNKI010000609.1:0-7250 GCA_031396225.1 bacterium
CCTCGTCGAACGCGACCACCGCCACCACGTACTTCTGCCCCGGCACGAGGTCGCGGATGTCCACCGCGGTGGTGTCGCCGCCGACGGAGTCCCACTCGCTGAAGCGCGGGGCGTAACGTCGTCGCAGCGAATCCGGGTTCACGAGCACGGTGATGAAATCGAATTCGCCACTGCCCTCGCTGAACACCTTGTACTTGTACTGGACGGGCTTGGTCGTCGTGCGCCCGTCCGGGTCCGAACCGATCCACCCCAGCCGGAACGACGGGCCGAACGTTGGCGAGAACAGGTGATTGGGGGCCGGTTGCGTGATCTGCACCGTCGGCGCGATGGTGAACGACGTGAACGATCGCGACACCGGCGCCGAGAAGTCTCCCCGGTTATCCACCGCCTGCAACACGATGGTGTGATAGCCCTCGGCGGTCTGGTCGGTGAGCGTGTCGAGTTGGTCGGAATGGAACAGGAACGAGCGCCGGTTGTCCGTGGTCTTCACCCACACGGTCTCGGCGTTCGCCTGGCCGGGGGGATCCACGACGTAGCGGAAGTGGTCGATGTGGCCGTCCACGTCGTAGCCCGCCCAGCGCAGCTCGTAGCCGTAGAAGAACGGCTGCGTCGGGCTCACCGGAGCCTGCGTGACCTCGAGCGTGGGCCGCACGTTGGTCCCGAGCAGCAGCGGCTCCCGCGAGCAACCCGACAGGCAGAGCATGGCCACGATCGTGAGCGCCGGCACGGGCGAGCCCGGGCGGCGGGCACAGACTACCGACAACAAGCCTCCGGAAACCGAGTGACGGGACGGTGAGACAAGCATACGGTAGCCCGGGGCGCGCGGGGAGTCCGGAATCCCGGTCCCGGCCCAGGGCGGCGCAGGGGCGGCCAAGCGAGCGTCAGCGGGCGCGATTCAGCGCACCACCTCGGCCAGGCGGATCCGGAACGAGCGTTCCTGGCCCGTGCGCCGGACGCGCACCGTCACCCGCCGCCCGGGCTCGCCGTCGTCCAACAGCGCACTCAGCGCCGGCAGGTCCCACTCGGCGATCCCGCGGCCGCCCACGGCGAGCACCTCGTCGCCGCCGCGCAGGCCCGCGCGATCGGCGGGTGAGGCGAGCAGCACGTCCACCACGGTCACGATGCCATTGCGCCGCGCGAACATCGCGCCCGTCCGTGTGAGATGGTCACGCGTGGCGTAGCGCTCGCCGGGCTCCAGGTAGACGTGCCGGCGCTGGTAGTCGAACGTGACGCGGAACCGCTCGAGGATGCGATTGCCGATGTTGCCCGCGAAGTCCTCGCTGGCGAACGCCCCCTCTGTGGCATTCGACACCGACACGATCGGGTCGTCCCACTCATAGGGCCCAACGCTCATGGTGCGCAGTCGGCCGATCTCGCTCGAGAACGAGCCCCCGAAGCCCACGCCGTCCACGGCCTGCGTGCGACCCATGCGACCCTTGAGGCGCTTGGCGGTCGCGAATGGCGCGTGCAGGTCCACCGTGCTGCTACTGCCCACGTCGAGCCGGAATAGCCCTTCGTCCGTGCCGTCCAGCACGCCCGTGAGCGCGGGGACGGTGCCGTTCATGACCATGGGCAGGGGTTTCTCGCCGCCCTCGTACCGCCAGTTCGCCGGATCGTTCAACACCAGCACGCTGTCGTCGTAGTCGATCGTGACCACAAACCGGCTGATGACGTCGTAGCCGATCACGCCCGCCATGCGGCGCCAGAACAACGGCGCGAAACTCGAGTTCACGTCGAGCACCGCCACCTTCACGTTTTCCAGTTCGATGCCATCGCCCGAGCCGGCCGCGATCTTGAGCGAGGCGAGCGAGGCGAACGACGCGCCGCCCGCTGCGCCCGCGCCGGCGGCCTGCATGCGGCCCTCGGTCTTCAAGCCGTGCTCGGCGACCCAGCTGCTGTCCAGCACCGTCACGCTGGCGCCGGTATCGAACAGGAAGTCCTGGGGCTCCCCACCGTTGACGCTGGCCTTGAGCCACACGTGCCGGGCGCGATAGTCGAACGGCAGCCGCGCGTGATCAGCCTCCGCCAGCCAGCGCACCCCGCTCCCACGCTCGACGGGTGCGGCGAACGGCAGCCCGGCCACCGGCACATTGACGAGCAGCGTGTCGAACGTGGCGCGGAGTCGGTTGGCGGGCATGCCCACGATCCCGGACTCGTTCACGAACGAGCGCAGCCGCGCGCCGGCGCGGCGCCAGTCGGTGAGTCGTGTGGTCACCTCGCGCTGGTCGTCGCGCCCGTCCATGCGCGCGAGCAGGCCAGAGCCCTGACTGAACCACAGTCGTCGCGAGCGCAGCAGTCGGCCACCGCCGGCGAGGTCGGGCGGCATCACCTCGAGCACTTTGTAGCTGTCGAGCGAATCCCGCTCGGTGCCCACGAACGTCACCGTGCCGCCGCCCTGTCCCGGCTCCGCCCAACGCTCGAGCTCGAACCATGCGCCCACGAGCGCCTGATCCAGGTCGTGGTCAGCGAGCGGGCGCACCACGCCCGTGGTGGGGTCCGTGCGCCAGGCCGTGATGCCGTCGACGCCCTCGCGCAGCTTGAACGGTCCCAACTCGGTGAGCGCATAGCGGCGCATGGGGCGCGCGGTCCACGCCGAGAAACCGCCCTCGAAGCCGAATGCCTGGACGCGCGCATGAGCGTAGCCCGTGCTCTCGGCCGCAAACGCCGCGGCGCCGCCGCTGGCCTGCAAGTAATGTTTCAGCACGGCCTCGGCCTCTGGCGTGATCGTCGCTCGCGCGTGGCCGGGGTGGAGGAGCGCGGCGAGCAGCAGGATGGCGGTGAGGAGTGCGGCGGGTCGGCGCATCGGGGTGCCTCCGGGCGGGTCGGGCGCGGTCCGGCGGAGCATAGGCCAGTGTCGCGGGCGGACGAAGCCGAGCCGTCGCACCCGGCTTGTCGCCAGCAGCGACAGGTACCAAGCACCGCGCCGGCCCCGGGGAGCCGGGACCGGCGCGGTGGGTGAACCTGGCGAACCGCTCAGTTGGCCTTGAAGCTCCAGCCCGCGAGGGCCTTCAAGTCGGGCGCATCGGAGAAGCCCAGCTTCAACTCGACGAAGAACCGGCTGCGGTGCTGCGTGGCCACATCCGCGCCGAAGAGGAAATGTCCGCCCGCCACGGTGTCGCTGGCATCCGGGCCGGGACCCGGGTTATTGAACGAGACGAAGTGGATGCCCACGCCGCCACCCACGTAGGGCTGCCACTGGGTGCGCGTGTCGAGGCGGTAGCGGAAATCACCGTTCAATGAGACCAACGTGCTGTTGTCTCCGAAGCCCAGGTCGATGCTGGGCACGAAGTCCAGTTGCGGGGCGATGTCCCCCCACTGGAGATGGCCACCGACCACGAACTGGTCCGGGCCCGAGCTGAAACCGAGATGCGGCCCGTAGGCCGCGAACGGACCCGCGAACGAGGTCGCGGGAAGCACCGCGAGAATCGCGAGCGCGAGAAGCGAACGACGCAGCATGGCGAGTCCTTTCGTAGCTGTGCGGGGAGTGTTTCGGGAACCGGGCCCAGTGTTAGCACGCCGAGGCGCGGAGGTGCAACGCAGACGGCGAAACGCCGTTAACCACTCGGGACACGGCCGGCATCGGAGGGAAACCACACTCGAGCAGCCATTTTCGCTGCTGACCACGCCGCGAGTCCGTGTCCCGCCCAGCCCCGAACTCGCCAGTTCCATGGGCACTTCCTCACAACTACTTGAGGTCGCCCTGCCCCGCGTGGCCGTCCGCACCGGCGGCGCTCACCGCCGCCACCAGCGCCGAGGCGTCCTGGGTGAGCCCCAGTTGCCGGTGCCGGATCACACCTTCGGCGTCCGCCACCGCGATCACCGCCGAGTGTGCGATCTCGCCGTCCGCGTCGGGACGGAAGCGCACGCCCAGCACCGCAGCGAGCGTGCGCATGTCGTCCTCGCTCGCCGCGAGCAGCGTCCAGCGCGTGCTGTCGAGCGAGTGCTCGCGCGCGAATGCGGTCAGCGCCTCGGGCGTGTCGCGCTCGGGATCGAGCGAGAACAGCAGGAACCGCGTGCGCGCGCGCACGTCGTCGGGCAACGCGCGCTCGAGCGCGCGCAGGTCGGCGGTGACGCGCGGGCAGACCGATGTGCAGTTCGTGTACACCATGCCGGCCACGAACGGCGTGCCTCGGAACTCGGCCAGCCGTCGCACCCGGCCGTGCGCATCCACGAGCGGGAACCCCATCTCGAACAACGATGGCTCGGCCGTGACTCGAGCGTCGGCCCGGTCGGCGCGCGGCCCTGATCCCGCCTGCGTGCGGTCGGGTTCGCGCGCCTCGCGGGTCTCGCTCGCGGGTGCGCAGGATACGAGCGCGATGCCCAGCAGCAGCGCCAGCCCGCCGTTGAACGCTGTCATCGCGCGCGCGCTCCCGAGACGTGCGGCGACCGCGCCGTGCGAAAGCCCAACGTCGCCGTGGTGAAGTGAGCCTCGAGGCTCGCGCGGTAGGCGAAGCGCATGAACGCCGCGTAGTCGGTGAAGTCGCTTGCGCCGGAGGCGCCGGCACCGCAGTAAAGCGCCCTCTCCAACGATGCGTCGGCGCGCGACTCGCCCGATACCAACGCGGAGTTGAAGTCGAGCGTCCACTCCCATACGAGGCCGTGCAGGTCCTGCACGCCCCACGCGTTCGGCGCCCCCTGCCCCACGGGGGGCAGCACGGCCGGCGCCGGCCGCGAATACCACTCGCGCAGACGTGCGCGGTAGCGTGTATCCGCCGTGGCGTCGCGTCGCGAGTCGTCCGCCGCCGCCGCCAGCTCCCACTCCGCCAGCGTCGGCAGCCGCCCGCCGTGAGCCGCGGCGTAGGCGCGTGCCGCGAACCACGACACGTACACCACCGGGCTCTCCGCGGGCGCGCGCGGCCCAGGATCCAGGTCGCCGCGCCAGTGCCTCAGGTAGGAGGCGTCGGCGTAGAGCCGCGACGCGCGTGAGCGTCGCCACTCGGGATGCGTTCGCACGAAGGCGAGGTATTCGCCGTTCGTGACCGGCCGGCGGTCCAGTTCGAACGACGCCACCTGCGCGGGTACCGTGCGCCGGAGCAGCGTGTCGCGGGTGGTGCCGCGCACCGGTTGACGATAGAGCGGCAGGTAGCGCCCGCCGTCGATGCGTACGCGATCCGCGGCATGGACCGTGGGGGCGGCGAGCCCCCACAGGGCAAGGGCGGCAACCGCGATCGCTGCTCCCCGCAGCGAGCCTCGGCCCGCCCTCTCCCCGCCGCGGAGCATGGTCACTTCTTCCCGGTCTTGCGCGCCGCCTGGACCTCGGACGGCTTCACCTCGTGCCCGGCGTTCCCCCACTTGCTGTAGACGAACGTGAGCACGTTGGCCACGTCCTCGTCCGGCAGGTTCAGCGACGGCATCTGGCTGTTGTACTCCTTGCCGTTCACCACGATCTTCCCCGACAGGCCCTGCGACACGGTGCGTATGGCGCGCGGTCGGTCGGCATTGAGGTAGTCGGACGCCGCGACCGGCGGGAACGCCCCTGCGATGCCCAAGCCGCTCGGCTGGTGACAGGCCGCGCATACGTTGTTGTAAATGCGCTCGCCGCGCACGATGCGCTCGGACTTGGTCGCGGCCGGCTCCAGGCGGGGCGCCTCGCCTTCGAGCGTCTGGATCGCGGCGCCCTCGGGCTGATAGACCTCGTCCGACACCTTGCCTGAATACACCACCTTCTCCTCGGCGCCTTCCACCTTGAGCATGCCGAGCGAGCCCTTGTTGAACGTGCGGAAGATCGAGTGGTCCACGAGGATGAACGTACCGGGCGCTTCCACCTTGAATTCGACGATCGTCGAGCCGCCGGCGGGCACCAATGTGGTCTGCACGTTCGAGTTCTTGAGGTCGCCTCCTTCCACGTACACGGCGTCGAAGACCTCGCCGATCACGTGGAACGATGACACCAGGTTGGGGCCGCCATTGCCGATGTAGAGCCGCACGGTCTCGCCCACTTTGGCTTTGAGCGCGTTGTCGCCGGCGAGTGCGCCCACCGCGCCGTTGAACAGCACGTAGTCGGGTTCCTCCCGCACGGCCTTCTCCATGTCGAACGGCTGCAGGCCCGGCTCACCGTTGCGGCCCTTGGTGTAGAAGTCGCCCTGCATCACGTAGAACTCGCGGTCCACCTTGGGAAGCCCGCCCGCGGGCTCGACCAGGATCAAGCCATACATGCCGTTCGCGATGTGCATGCCCACCGGCGCCGTGGCGCAGTGGTACACGTACAACCCGCGATTGAGCGCCTTGAACGAGAACACCGTCTCGTGCCCCGGCGCCGTGAACGACGAGGCCGCGCCGCCACCCGGTCCGGTGACCGCGTGCAGGTCGATGTTGTGCGGCATCTTGCTGTCGGGGTGATTGCGCAAGTGAAACTCCACCTCGTCGCCCTCGCGCACGCGGATGAACTTGCCGGGCACGGAGCCACCGAACGTCCAGAACGTGTAGTTCACGCCGTCGGCGATGCGCTTGACCACCTCCTGCACCTCGAGCTTCACCACCACCTTGGTGGCGGTCTTGCGAGCGATGGGCGGCGGCACGGCCGGCGCATCGGTGAGCACCGCTTCCTCGCTGCCGCTAGCGTTCATGCCCCGCGCGGCAAGTGCCGAGGATCGGTCGCTCGCGGGCCCCGTGGAACAACTCGTGGCGACGAGGAACAGCGGGACCAGCACTCCGAGGAAAGCGAGCATCCACAGGTGGGTTCGGGTGAAGCGGGGCATCGCTTTCATGACGGCCTCCCGGCGGGTGGGGGGATCGGTTGATCCCGGCTTGACTGGCTTGCTGGGATCGCTGGTTCTGCGCCGGCCCTCGCGCTCTGGCGCCGGGGGACCCCGTTCGGGCATGCTACCTGTTCGGCCCCGGCGAGGCGGTGGGCGCGGTGGCCGTGTACAACGAGATGCCGTACCCCGCCACGGCCAGCGCGATGGAGGCGCGCATCGCGTCCTTGTGCTTGTCGCTCGCCGGCCGCATGGGTCGCCACACGGCAGAGGTCAGGGAGTGAGGCTCACCTCGCCCCGCCCACCTTCATCCGCTCCAGGAACTGCTCCGGCGGCAGGAATCCCACGACGCGCGCCGGCGCGATCTCGCGGCCGTCGGCCCCAAGGAACAGCACCGTCGGCACGCCGGGGATCCCGTATCGCTGGCGTGATGCCTGGGATCCCGGCGCGTCGTACTTGGTGAGGTCCACCTTGTAGCGGTCGAAGCGGCTCGCCGCGGCCACCACGCGCGGGTCGCTGAGCGTGTTGATCTCCAGTTCGTGGCACGGGACGCAC
>JANNKI010000615.1:0-4276 GCA_031396225.1 bacterium
GACCGGGGTTAGGCGCGGGGTGGGGGCGTGAGGATCTGCCCGCGCGTGGATCCACGCTTCGGTCGGGTGCCCCGCACGCGCGGCCACGCGCCCGCGAGCCACGCGCCGAACGCCAGCGCCGCGAGGCCGGCGGCGAGTGCCGGCAGCGACACGAAGGGCGCGGGGTCGAAGACCGGCCCGAGCGTGCGAACGAGCAGGGCCGCGGCCAACGCGCCGAGCGCCAGCCCTGAGAGCAGCACGCGCTCCTCGGTCGTGGCGTGGCCACCGTGCGACACCACCACCCGCGTGCCGATGCCGAGCGTGAGGAGCGCGTAGCCGCCCACGAACGCCACGTGCCACGCCTCGACGCGATGCGCGGGTGAGAGCGCCGCCGCGGTGAAGCCCACCGCCACGCACCAGCCCGCCGTCCAGATGGCCCACGACAGCCGGTCGCGCCGACCCGGCAGGCGCCACACCTTCCACGCCAGCTGCGTGCTCGCCACGGCGGCCGCGGCGCGCAGCCAGGCGGCGGGCGTTGCGAAGCCGGCGAACTCGGCATTGACCGACAGCACGAGCAGCGAGGCGATCGTCAGCGTGAAGGCACGGCGCCGCGGGCGATCGCCCGCGCGCGCCACGCCCACGATATCCAGCGGTGCTTTCATGCGAGCGAACGTTGGCACGAGCAGCCCGCCCAGCCCCAGCACCAGCGCCGGCAACATACCGAGTGAGACACAGCGCACGCCGGCGCGCTCGGCGGACGGCGGCAACACGCCGTGCACCGCCAACACCTGCACGATCGCGCCCGCGAGTCCCAGCGCCATGCCGGTGGCCACCAACAGGAACTCCTCGGGGGGCGCGGCCGCGCCGGGGCGCACGCGCCGCGCCAGGGGAATCGCCAGCGCCACCAGCGCCGCGAGCCACGCCCACGCCGCCCCCGGCACGTCGAACGCGCGCAGCAGCACGAAGCCCGCCACGGCGGTGGTGACCACGGCCAGCTCGGCAGGCGTGCAGCGCGGCCCGTGCGTGAACGCGGGCATGGAGGTGAGCAGAAAGCCGCACACGAACGCCAACTCGAAACCCTGCACCAGGAGTGCGGCGTGCGAGGCTCCAGGCCAGGTCACGGGGAGCGCCGCGGGCCACCAGGCCTGTGTGCTCGCGGCGAACGTGATCCACGGCAGCAGGCCCGCGAGCGCCGCCACGACGCCGATCGGGAACAACACGCGGTAGGGCTCGGGCGCCGTGCGCGCCCGCTCGAGGTCGTGGTGCATGGTGGCCGGAGGCTGCCTCACTCCAACGTCTTCGAGAAACGCCGGGTCGCGAACACGAGGAAGCCCACCGCGAATCCCGCCAGGGCGAGCACCTGTGGCCAGAGCTGCAGGAGCCCGTTGCCCTTCAGGACGATGCCGCGGATGAGTTCCAGGTAATACGTGAGCGGCAGCGCCAAGCCGATCAGCTTGGCGAAGGTGGGCATGGCCTCGCGCGGGAACATGAAACCCGACAACAACACGTTCGGAAGCAGGAACAGGAACGCGGTCTGCGTCACCGCCGCCTGGTTGCGGCCGAGCGTCGAGATGAACAACCCCAACCCCAGATTGGCCACGATGAACAGGAACGTCGCGCCGTAGAGCGCCAGCAGCGGCCCGCGCACCGGCACGTGGAACACGAGGTACCCGGCCAGCAGCACGGTGGTCATCTGCACGTAGCCCACGAACACGTAGGGCACGATCTTGCCCAGCATGATCTCCCAGCGCGCGAGCGGCGTGACGATCAACTGCTCGAGCGTGCCCGTCTCGCGCTCGCGCACGATGGACAGCGCCGTGATGACGATGAGGATGTTGGAGAGCAGCATGCCGATGATGCCGGGCACGATGAACACCGCACTGCGGAGCGCCGGGTTGTAGAGCGGACGCACGCGCACGTCCACGGGCAGTCTCGAGGCCGGGCCCGTCCCCTGGACGGCTGCCCCGGCGCCGCCGCGGGCGGACAGCAACGCCACGTTCGTGCGCTGGCCCACGAGTTGGGCCGCGCCGATGGCGTTCTGCGACGCGGTCGGGTCGCTGGCATCCACCAGGACCTGTACGCGTGCGGTGCGGCCGCGCTTCAGGTTTCGCGCGTAGTCGGGCGGCAGCACCACGGCCGCGCGTGCCTCGCCCGCGTCCACGGCGGCGATGGCCTCGGCGTACGAGTGCACTTCGCGTTTGAGCGTGAAATGGTCGGTGGCGGTGAGCGACTGCACGAACGCGCGACTCTGCTGCGTGCGGCTCTGGTCGAACACCACCGTCGGGAGGTGGCGCACGTCGGTACGGATGGCGAAGCCGAAGATGAGCAACTGCATGACCGGCACCGCCAGCATGAGGCGCAGCGTGGCCGGGTCGCGCCGCATCTGCACGAACTCCTTCTTGACCATGGAGCGAAGGCGTTCGAGGTTCATGCGTCTTTGTCCTGGAGCGCCACGAAGATGTCCTCGAGCGAGCCGCCCGCGCCGAACTGCTGCTTGACCTCGGTCGGCGAGCCGAGCGCCACGAGTTTGCCGTGCGATAGAAACGCGAGGCGATCGAATCGCTCGGCTTCGTCCATGTAGTGCGTGGACACGATCATCGTGACGCCCTCGGCCGCGCGCTCACGGATGATGGTCCAGAACAGCCGCCGAGCGGCCGGGTCGACGCCGGCGGTGGGTTCGTCCAGGAACACCACCTCGGGCGCGTGCATCATGGCGCACGCCAGCGCGAGGCGCTGTTTCTGGCCGCCCGACAGCACACCCGCGAGCCGGCCGCCCAACTCCTCCAGGCGCATCGCCCGCTTGGCCCAGTCGAGGCGCACGGGGAGCCTCGCACCCAGGCTGTAGACGCCGCCGTAGAACTCGAGGTTCTCGTCCACGGTGAGGTCGCGGTACAGGCCGAACGCCTGGGACATGTAGCCGATGCGGGACTTCACGCGCTCGGGCTCGGTGGAGACGTCGCTGCCCGCCACGAGCGCCGTGCCATGGCTGGGCCGCATGATCCCGCACAGCATGCGGATGGTGGTGGTCTTGCCGGAGCCGTTGGGCCCGAGGATGCCGAAGATCTCGCCGGCGCGGATGGTGAACGACACGCGGTCCACCGCGGTCACGGCGCCGAATCGCTTGACCAGCTCGCGCAACTCGACGACGTCGTGCGGTGCGGAAGGAGTCGTCGCGGCCGTGGTCATGGAGGGCATGCGGACTCCACGCGCCGCGCGCGGGTCATGGCGCCGGCCGGATGCGTACGTCGGCGGGCAGGCCCGCCTTGAGCGCGCCGCCACTCCTCGCGAGCACCAGCTTCACGCCGAACACGAGATTCGCCTGCTCCTCCTCGGTGAGCGCGGCCCGTGGCGTGAACTCGGCCGCGTTGGCGATGCTCACCACGCGTCCGGCGAATGGCGACCTGGCCCCGATGGGCCGCACCTCGGCTTGGGCGCCCAGCCGCACCCGGGGCAGCTTCGGCGCGGCCACGTACACGCGCATCCACAGCGAGTCCGGGTCGCCCAGTGTGACCACGGGTGAGGACGGCGGCACCAGCTCACCGGTCTGGTAGTTGACGAGCAGCACCACGCCGGAGCGCGGTGCGGTGAGCACCAGTTCGTCCGCGCGGCTGCGCGCCCCCGCCAGCTGTGCGATCGCCGCCCGCGCGCCCTGCTTCGCCGCCGCGACCTGCTGGCGGCGAAAGCCGGTCTCCTGGAGCCGCACGTTCTCCCGCGCTCCTGCCGAGCGGGCTTGCGCGGCATCGCGCGTCGAGCGCGCGCGGTCGAGGTCCGCCGGCGGCGCGACGCCGGCCTTTGCGAGCTTCTCGGTGCGCTCGAACGACGCGCGGGCCAGGTCCAGTTCGGCCTCGGCGGCGCGCGCCGCCTCGCGCGCGATGATCAGCTCGGCGGGCCGCGCTCCCTGTGCCAGGTCGCGCGCCTGCGACTGCGCCTGCTCGGCCTGTGCGGACTGCGCGATCAGCTCGGCCGCGATCTCGCCGCGATCGAGCACGGCGAGCGTGTCACCGGCCCGCACGCTGTCACCTTCGCCCACCGCCAACCGGAGCAACCGCCCACCCACGATCGAGGCCACGTCGATCTCATCCATCTCGATCGTCCCCGACCCCCGGATGGCGCCGTCGTCGCGCGCGCAACTGGCGAAGAGGATGCAGAGGCACACGCCGACGAGCGGGCCGACGAACGGCGAACCAGAGCTTTGCGCTTCAGGTCCCCCGGGCACAGGCGTCCCTCCGCCAGCAACGATTCAGCGCCGAACGTCGGGAAGCAGCAGATCGATGCGTCCCACGAACGCCGCCCGTAA